>CAMPIL010000306.1 GCA_946886375.1 uncultured Phycisphaerales bacterium | reverse complement strand
CTTACGTTCACGGGCACATTGGCGGTGGGGATATTACTTTTCATTGCGTGGGTGGTGGCGTTGCGTCGCCGGGTTCAGCAACAAACGACGCAGATTCGCAACCAACTGCAGCGGGAGGCGCGACTCGAATCCGAACTGCAACGGGCGACGAAGCTTGAATCATTGGGCATTCTTGCGGGCGGGATCGCGCACGATTTCAACAACCTCCTGACGGTGATGATGGGCAATCTGTCGCTCGCGATGCTGGATTTGAAGCAGGACGCCGAGTCGACGGGCTGGCTGCGCGAAGCGGAGCGGGCGGTCGGCCGGGCGCGCGATCTCACTCAGCAACTACTCACCTTTTCGAAGGGCGGCGCGCCGATTCGCTCAGCGATTGCATTGGCAGACGTGGTACGAGAAGTCGCCCAATTTGCGCTGCGCGGATCGAACGTCCGCTGCCGGTTTCACATCGCGGATGATCTCTGGCCAGCGGACGTCGACAAAGGTCAGATCGGGCAGGTTGTTCAGAACGTGGTGATCAATGCGATGCAAGTGATGCCAGATGGCGGGGAGATCGACATCACGATGATCAACGAGACGGGCGACCCCGGTTACGGCAAAGTGCTCGCTCCCGGCCGGCACTTGAAACTGACGATCGCCGATCGCGGAGCGGGAATCGCCCCAGAGAACATCGGGCGGATTTTTGAACCGTATTTCACGACCAAGAAGACGGGCAACGGGCTTGGTCTCGCGACCGTTTACTCGATTGTGAAGCAGCATCAGGGTCACATTAGTGTGGATTCGCTGCCGGGACGTGGAACGACGTTTCACATCTGGCTGCCAGCGGCCGCCACCAATCCGGAATCTTTGATCGATGAGCAGGTCGCGATGCAGATTGGGCATGGGCGGGTGTTGTTCATGGACGACGAGGAAGAGATTCGCCGACTTGGTGCGGCCATGCTGCGTCGACTCGGTTATGAAGCGACCACGGTTCGTGATGGTGAAGGTGCGGTGGCGGAATACGGAAGAGCGTTGCGCACGGAGAGTGCGTATGACGTCGTGATTCTTGATCTCACGGTGGCTGGTGGAATGGGCGGTTGTGAAGCGATGGAGCAATTGTCGCGGCTGGATCCTGAGGTGAAGGCGATTGTGTCCAGCGGCTACTCGAATGATCAGGTGCTCTCGAGCTACCGTGATTATGGATTCAGCGGAATCGTGGCCAAGCCCTATGAAACCGCGGCTTTGGCCGCCATGCTGAACCAGTTGCTGCAGAGGACGACCATTTGATTCCAGTCGTAGTCGCCAGATTTGGTGACAGGCTCATTCACATGGACGCGTACTCGCGGCCACATGAATGTGAATAGTCCGGAGTCGGAATGCCGGTGTAACACCAAATTCGCGCGGCGAGTCAAACATCCCTCTGGCCGGCCGTGCCTACTGTACTGGCCAACTTTCCGCATGGCCGGGCTCTGCACAATGTCACGTATTACGTGACATTCCCTCTGACGAACGGCCGCCATCGCGGGCGTTTTCAACCGTTGGGCGAGCGGGTGTGTCAGTCGGCGAAGATACCGACGTCGATGGCGCGGGCCATGATCTTGTAGCCTTGCGCTGAGGGGTGCAGGTGATCGCCGCCGTCAACGGCGCTCGACAGTTTGGACGGCGATGCTTCGTCGCGGGTGATCGCGTCGAAATCGATCACGGCGTCGAACTCGCCGCTCGTGCGTATCCACTTATTAACCACCTGACGATCCGCCTCGCTCCGGGGAGTGTCATAGCTGGTGAAACCGCCGAAGGGCATGATAGTCGTACCGACTACTCGAATACCGTGGCTGTGAGCGCGGGTGATCATTTGACGAAACCCGGCGATCAAATCGTCCGCGATATTCATCATTTCACCCTTCTGCCGGGCGCCCACGGCGGTTCCGATGTCGTTCACTCCGGCAAATATCACCAGCCATTTCACGCCCGGCACGGCGATGACGTCGCGATCAAAGCGACCGAGCGCACTCGTTCCCAGACCGTCGCGCAGTATACGGCCGCCGCCCGCGCCCTGATTGAGGACGGCGATGTGCGCCGTCGCCGGTTGCGCCTTGAGACGACGGGCGAGAACATTTGGCCAGCGGTCGTTCTGGTTCGTCGTTGACCCTCGGCCGTCCGTGATCGAGTCACCGATCACGACGATCGCGGCGGATCTCGGATTCGCCCCAACCTCGATCGAACCCAACACGTACCAATGGTCCACGGCAACGGCGTTCGGCATCGTCGGCGCCGAGACCGCATCGCCCACCTCGATGAATGACGTCGTACGCGAACCCGGGTGGCCGGTGACATTCGTGGGCATCGATGTGATATGGATGCTCACGCTGAGATTTTCGAAGGGTGTGACCGCAAACGGCACGTCATCCGAAAGGATGAATGTGCCCGGCTGAATCACGACGGAGGAGGAGCCGTTGAATTGCAGGACGGTATCGCTGTCCGGTTCGATGGCATCTGCTCCCGTGGAGCGCGCGATGTGTGCTGAAGCAATCGTGAGGGGCGCCTCGCCGTATCCGTTGGAGAATGACACGCGCAGCCGGTTGCCGGCGAGGGTGGGTTGAATGATCTGTCGGATCGTGCGGCCGCCGAGGCCAGGGGGTGGAGGGAGATTGTGTGGCTCGGTCAGCTGTTGGGCGGACACCCAGGTGCTGATCCATTTCCCGGCGCTCCCCGGCAGCTCCGCAGCGCCCAACCAAAATGGAAGGAGGAATAGAATGGCGAAGATAATGCGGCCTCCGCAGGGCAGGTGCAGTGGATTGGCTCGAGGGGTTTCCATGGGGATGAGGTGGGGAAAAACAGTGACGCAGTGTCGACCACCAACGGCGATGTTGGGTGAGTTGGCAACAGATGTGCCCGGCGAGTCACCGGAATGCACTCGACAGAATCGAATCAGCTGGTGTCGTTCTCAAGACCGGATGTCGATCACCCCAGACAACGACCGATGGTTTCGCGACGAAGTGGGCGCGCATCACGAGGCACTGCGCGCCTGGTTGAAGGGACGTTTCCCAGGAATCATCGATGTGGATAATTTGGTTCAGGAGACGATGACGCGGGTCTGGCAGACGCGCGCGACGTCGGGCGTGTCTTCGCCGCGGTCGATGTTGTACACGACGGCGCACAATCTCGCGATCGATCAACTGCGGCGTCAAAAGATCGTCTCGATTCAATCTCTAACGGAATTCGCCGATCTACCCGTCTATGAAGAGAGCCCCTCGCCGGCTGACGCCACCTTACATCGACAGGAGCTCGAACTATTGACGCAGGCATTACAGTCACTTCCCGGGAAATGTCGCCAGGTGCTGACCTTGCGAAAGATCTATGGGCTTTCGCAAAAAGAAATCGCCGCGCAACTGGGTATCAGTGAGCACACCGTCGAGGCGCAGGTGACCAATGGCATGAAGCGTTGCGCCGCATTTTTTGCACGGCTCGGTTTGCCCTAATTCCGTGAAACCGTTCGACCATTCATCATCTTCGGGCGAATCCGCCGCCGCAAAGTGGCTGGCGCGGCGTGATCGCGATTTGTCGCCGGAAGAGCAGGACGCCTATTTGCAGTGGCTGCGCGAAAATCCTGCGCATGGCGCCGAGGTCGCGTTTCTGGAACGTTCCTGGAAACGCCTCGACGCACTCCGGCAGTGGCATCCGGGACACAGCACACGACCCAATCCGGATTTGCTTGCGCCCCCTCGTCGACGAAACTGGGTCTGGCCCTGCGTGCTGAGCGCGGCCGCCGCGCTGGCCCTTGCCAGCGTCGCGTGGTGGTCTGTTGATCACGGCAATGACAACCGCGACCGCATCGTGATTCATCCGCTGCCGGAGCGCCGGGTGCTGGCGGATGGTTCGCTGGTGGAACTGAACGCCAACGCGAAGATTGATGTGAATTTCTCCCCCGGCAGACGCGATGTGCGACTGGTGCAAGGTGAGGCGCATTTCACCGTCGCGAAGGATGCCAGCCGGCCCTTCGTGGTGTCGGCCGATAAGTTCAATGTTCGCGCGGTGGGTACGGCGTTTACCGTTCAGTTGAACGCTGAAGCGGTTTCCGTGCTGGTCACCGAAGGGAATGTGCGGCTCGACGAAGTCCACTCACTGGATGACGCATCGGTCACCTCGCGCGAAGTTTCGCAACTGGTCGCAGGCCAGGTGGCGGTGATTCGTACCGCGGCCGTCGATCGTTCGGCGGCGGTGGCCGAGGTCCGCGAGCTTACTCCTGACGAAATCGCCCAGGCCTTCAAGGCCGCCGAGGCCCAGGTGGGCACTATTCGCACCCAGCGTGAGCGCACTGAACGTGCGGTCAAGACCTTGCTCGGCGTCGAAGAACTCCCGCCTCGCGAAGC
>CAMPIL010000305.1 GCA_946886375.1 uncultured Phycisphaerales bacterium | reverse complement strand
TGGCGTTGGTCTCGTTGACGTCGCCCAGCGGCGTGGAGGTGCCGTGCGCGTTGATGTCATCGACCTGCTCCAGATTGATGCCGCCGTCGCGCAGGGCCGATTGCATCGCCCACCGCGCGCCGGTGCCTTCGGGATCAGGCGCGGCGATGTGGCTAGCATCGCCTGAGGCGCCAAAACTTACCGCCTCGGCGTAAATCTTCGCCCCGCGTTTCTTGGCGTGTTCCAATTCCTCCAGAATCAGCACGGCCGCGCCTTCAGAGAGGATGAACCCGTCGCGGTCGCGGTCAAACGGGCGTGACGCCTTGGTCGGCTCGTCGTTGCGGGTGGACAGGGCCTTCATGGCGGCGAAGGAGCCGATGCACAGCGGCGAAATCGCCGCTTCGCTCCCGCCGGCGAAGACCACTTCGGCGTCGCCACGCTGAATGAACTCAAGGGCGTGCCCGATCGCATGCGCGCCTGTGGCGCACGCCGTGGCGGTGCAGGAGTTCACGCCGCGCAGGTTGTGCCGGATGGACACATTGCCCGAGCAGGCGTTGACCATGAGTTTGGGGACGGTGAAGGGGCTGATCTTGCGCGGGCCGGTCTTGAGGAGTTTGGCGTGGCCTTCCTCGATGGTCAGGATGCCGCCGATGCCGGACCCGATCACCACGCCCCGGCGGTACGGGTCGCCGCGCGTGAAATCGATACCGCAGTCCTTGGCGGCCTCCTCGGCGGCGTACATGCCAAGGGCGCAGAACCGGTCGGTGCGTTTAAGTTCGCTGTGCTCAAGAACCGCTGAGGGGTCCCAGCCGCGGATTTCGCCTGCGATGCGGACGCTCCATTGATCGTCCTGCTGAAAGCAGGTGATTGCGCTGACACCCGAGCGGCCCTCGATGAGCGACCGCCACATGGATGGCACATCAAGGCCGATGTTGGTCACCGCGCCCAGTCCCGTCACGACCACTCGCCGCTGGGGAATGCTCTTCATGACGACCACACACCTGGAATCAGATCACGTTGCCGGTACACCCGCCGCGGCGGACTGGCCGCGGCGCGGTTCGCCAACCTGGTGCCACCCGCGCGCTGTCTCATTAGGAATTGGCAGCCTGCTTGATGTAGTCGATGGCCTGTCCGACAGTTTGAATCTTCTCGGCCTCCTCATCGGGAATGGAGGTCTCAAACTCGTCCTCAAACTCCATGACCAGTTCGACCGTGTCGAGACTGTCAGCGTTGAGGTCGTTGGCGAAACTGGTCTCGCGGCTGATCTCGGATTTATCGACGCCCATCTGCTCGGCAACAATGTCGATGACCTTGGCTTCGATCTCGGCTTCCGTCACGGTGGTTTCTCCTGGCTGAAAGGCGGGCGAGATGCCCGTCAAGGCACACAATATAGCCGTGTGGCTGGCAGGCATCAAGCAAGGGGCAAAGGCTGCAAGCGCAGCACCGGGCGTGTCACATCGCCAGGCCGCCGTCCACCACGATGACCTGTCCGGTGACATAGGCGGCTTGATCGGCGGCAAGGAAACACACCGCGTGGGCGACTTCCTCAGCCGTGCCGAAACGCCGGACCGGAACGTTCTTGGCGACTTCGTCCTTGATCTGCTGCGGCAGGCCGTCGGTCATCGCGGTGGCGATGAAACCCGGCGCGATCACGTTGGCGGTGATTCCCTTGGAGCCGAGTTCTTTCGCCACCGACTTGGTGAAGCCCACCAGACCGGCCTTGGCCGCTGCGTAATTCGATTGGCCGGCGTTGCCGTTGATTCCCGTCACTGAACCGATATTGACGATCCGGCCGAACCGGCCGCGCATCATCGGCCGTGCCGCGGCCCGGCAGGCGATGAACGCCGACCGCAGGTTGATGTTGATCACGTCGTCGAAGTCCGCATCACTCATGCGCAGGATCAGGCCATCGCGCGTCATGCCCGCGTTGTTCACGAGAATGTCCAGCCGCCCATGGGTGGAGGCGACTTCTTCGATCATCGCGTTGAGGGCCTCGCCGTCGGCAACGTCGCAGGCGCGAATTTCCGCTGCGCCTCCCGCGCAAACGATCGCCGCGCGGACTTCCTCTAGTGTGTCAGCCTTGCGGCTGACCAGCACGACGAGCCGTCCCTCCTTGGCAAGTTGCAGTGCGGTGGCGCGGCCGATGCCTCGGCTGGCGCCGGTCACGATGGCGACGCGTTGTTCGATTGTGTGGGCCTCTCAGAAAAGAACGGGGGTGCGAAGCGGCTGCACGAAGAAAAACAGCCCGCGAAGGGCGGGCTGGATTCTACAGATTATTCGTGTTGCGCCAAACAAGGCGGCGCAGATAAACGCGGAATTATCCGGGAGCGGGAATCTTTGGCGTCTTTTTCGGATCGCGTCGTGGAGTGCCTCCGGGTTTCTTGCCTCCGCCGCCACCACCGCCAATGGCGCCTCCGCCGGAAGACTTCTCACTCTCGTTGGTGTCCAGGTTCACTTGCGGAGCCGTCACGTCGTCATCAGGTTTCTCCGCCAGCGCGAATTCAGCCGCGAGCACTTCATGCCACGAAGCGATCCAATCGCCGCTCAACTTGTCAAGAATGCCAGGCGGCGTGGGCGCGGCTTCAAATACCGGCTCTTCCCGCTCTGAGTTGTAATACCACAGTTGCGGCTGGAAGGTCATGTCCGCGCCGCTGCCTACTTCCACAACCGCCAGCGCGCACTTGAGGTTCAGCGAATTCTTGCCCGTCTGCACTTCAACCTTGGTGATCTTTGACGTCGTGTCTTTCCACGCGCCCGACTGGACCAGCGCGTTGAGTTCCATCTGGTCGGCCAGCGGCAACATGCCCTTGAATGATTGCGAGTTGCCGCGCGCCAGGGCGTCAAAGAACACCAGCACCGCCTTGCGATCGACGTCGTTGTCGGGCGCTCGCTCCTCGGCCAGCACGATGCGACGATCAATGTTCAGTTCATCCATCAACTGTTCAACCGGGGTAATCAAAGGCTTGGGTGGAGGCGATGGCGGCGGGGGAGGCGGCGCGACCGCAGCCACCTGCTGCGGCTCTTCACCTGCGCATCCGATCATTGCCAGCGCGGCGGCCACGCTCAGGACGGCAGGCCCGAACGACTTTGCGGCACACATTACGGTTGATCATGGTTGTTCACCTTTACATTGCGATCAATGCGGCGCATCAAGCCGCGCAGAACCGAACCGGGCGCAAGTTCGTGCCATGGTACTTCCGCACTGGTCCGGGTGTCAGATGCTAGTCCCTGACAGGACTGGGACCAGCGGACCGGGCACACAATCTGTTCGACCAGCCGCCGCTTGAGTTGTTCCAGATTTCCATTCGGGTCGCCCTCATTCCATGGATGCGGCTTGGCGGTGACGTTGGACCAGACGGGCATGTTTGGCAATTGGAAGGTGGTCTTGCAGAGGGCGTCGGCCATGCGATCCGCCGCAGGCTGCATCAGCGGCGAGTGGAACGCCCCAGCCACGGTGAGCGGCGTGGCTTTGAACCCCATTTCCGACGCCACTGCGACGGCGCGCTCGCACGCCGAGGCATGGCCAGAGAGCACAATCTGCCCCGGGGCATTGAAGTTGGCGCACACAAGGATTTCGCCTTGCGCCGCGGCATCGCACACTGCTTGGGCTTGCGCATCGTCAGCGCCGATCAGCGCGACCATGCCGCCCATTGACGCTTCTGCGGCCTGCTGCATCAACCGGCCGCGCTGCGCGACGAGTTCCAGGCCATCGACAAATTCGAACGCGCCAGCGATGTGCAGCGCGGTGTATTCACCCAGTGAAAGTCCCGCCACCGCCGCCACGTTCATTGGACCATCGCGCTCAATGAGCGCGCGATAGCACGCGATCGAACAGGTGTAGATCGCCGGTTGGCTGACGTCGGTCTGATTGAGCCGCTCTGCGGGCCCGCTGAAGCACAGTTGAGTCAACGACGCGCCGAGCGAATCGCCCAGCGCAGCGTCGGCCTGCTTAAAGATTGCGCGTGCGGCAGGACTGGCATCGAACCACGCCTTGCCCATGCCCACGGCTTGGGCGCCCTGACCCGGGCAGAGGATGACTGCGGCGGAACTCATGGCGATGCGTCAGAGTTTCCACACGCTGGAGGCCCACGTCAATCCGCCCCCAAACGCTACGAACACCACGTGATCGCCGCGCTTCACTTTGCCGGCCTTCCACAGCTGATCAAAGCACAGACCAACCGAGCCCGCGGAACTGTTGCCGAACTTGTCGATGTTGATGTGCACCTTGTGGTCGGGCAGGCCGAGTTTCTCTTTCGCCGCGTCGATGATGCGGATGTTGGACTGGTGGCAGACGAACTGGCTGACCTGATCGACGGAAAGTCCTGTCTTTTCCAGCGCGTCTTCAATCACCTCGCGGAACTTGTTGACGGCGAACTTGAAGAC
>CAMPIL010000304.1 GCA_946886375.1 uncultured Phycisphaerales bacterium | reverse complement strand
CTGATTGCCACGAGGAGCCATCCCCGCCCGGCGCTGCATCGTTGTCCACGTAGAGTGTGACCGACGGACCTGCTGAATCCTCGCGATTAGCACATGAATATGGAAGCAGACTGGCCGCAAGAATCAGCGGACCAAGCGATGTCAGTTGAAATGGAAAATGGACCATGCAAACCGGCCTCAGCAATGTCAGACCGGTTCAGAGTAAAGCCATTCCCTTCGGGCACTATCAGCACTCTGCCTGATTCCAAGTGATTGTTAACTCAGCCCGGGATGATCTTGCGCTTCACGCTGCGCTGTCGCTTCGATCATCTGGTGCGACGCCTGCGGTCCCAGATAAGCGTCGATGATTCCGTGCACGACGTACAGCAGCGGCGTCACGCCGATCGCGACGATTACCTTGAACATGTATCCGCTGGTGGATGTGTTCAGATAATGTTCAAAAGTGAATGGTTCTGCGTTGGGGGTCTGCCCCAATTTCCACGGCAGATATAAGCCGATGAATCCGACGACGAACGTGTCGATCAACTGACTGACGAACGTCGAGCCCGTCGCGCGCAGCCACAGCCAGCGGTGGCCGGTCTGCCGGCGAATGATCCAGAACACAGTGACATCAAGCAGTTGTGCGAGCAGAAACGCCACGATCGAACCGACGATGATCCAGCGCGACTGAAAGAACACGCGGCTGAAGGATTGATCATCCACCGGCGAGAAACCCGCGGCCTTGACGAAGCCCGTCATCCACAGCGCGACAAACGCATACGTGATGATGCACGCGGTCAGAATGCTCAGTCGGCGGACGCCCGATCGGCCGAAGTACTCGTTGATGATGTCGGTCATGATGAACACGACCGGCCAGAGCACCACGCCGCAACTGAGCGTGAAGGTGTGCCAGGTGGTGGGGACTTGAAAGAGTTTCCCGCCGATGAGTTCCGCAAGCAGCGCGTTGCCCACGAAGAACCCCGCCAGCACGAGAAAAAGCATGTTGCGCCGCCGGTCTCGTTCGTGACTGGCCCCGGCCTAGCCGTGCGTGCTGGATGAATTCATGCTCGCTCCTCAAAGCGGCTGAGCCTGCTGAATCGGCAATCGACATCAAGTCCATCGGGCGGTCGGGGGCGCTAGGGTCACATTGTAAAGTCGATTGCTGTGGGAAGGAGTTTCATCATGCGGCGCAAACGCAAAGAGCCGGAAGTTCCTGTCAATCCGCTGCCCCCGCCCTTGACCGGCGATGTGAACATGATGGACCCGGTGGAGCGGACTGAAGAGGCGTCGTGGCAGCCGTACAAGAGTCGTCTGGGGGCAGCGGAGCCCGAAGGCGAACTCGACGAGTCGGGCGTGCTTCGCGATGACGACGGGACCCGCCGCGTCGATGAGCGGCCGGACCGTCCGCCCGACCGTTCAGGCCCGTGAGTTGTATGAGCCGTCAACGGTGTTGATGCGGACAACCTCGCCGGCGCTGATGAACGGCGGAACGCGCGTCTTCAAACCCGTTTCCAGCGTCGCTTCCTTCAACTGGTTTGTTGCGGTTGCGCCCTTGATGCCCGGCGGCGTGTCGGTCACTTGCAATTCCACGACGTTGGGCAGTTCGATTGAAACCGGCCGGCCGTCGGCGATCAGCACGGTGATGACCGTGTTGGGTTTGACGTATCCCATCGATTCGCCGACCAGGGAATCCGGCAGGGTGATTTGCTCGAAGTTTTCCTGATCCATGAAGACGTGCCCGCTGGATTCGGAAAAAAGATATTCCATCTGGCGACGGTCCAGGTCGATGACCTCGATGTCCTCGCCGCTGCGCAGGCGTTTTTCGATGATCGAGCCGTTCACCACGTTCTTGATCTTGATGCTGACGAACGCGCGTAGGTTGCCCGGCGTCACGTGGGTGAACTGCGTGATGACGAAGAGGTTTCCATCCAGTTTGACGGCCATGCCAGGCCGTAATTCAGTCGATTTCACAGCAAACTCCTGAGGCCGGCCGTTCACCCCGTGGACCCACTCCGCGGCCGGAAATGGGGCGAGGATCATAACCGCCGACCGCGTCCGTTGGCAAGCAAGACCTGCCACGGAGCGCCACTCGCCAACGATCACATCATGGGAGATGACAGGGTTTTGGAGCGCAGCCACGGGGTTGGGCCGGTCCGGGTGTGGCGAACCCCTAGCATTCTCCATCATGTTCGGGACCCGATTCAAAATCTTTTCGCTGGCGGGCTTCAACGTCTACATCGACCTGAGTTGGTTCATCATCGCGCTGCTGGTGACGTGGTCGCTCGCGGAAGGGGTGTTCAAGAATCCGCAGTTGTATCCATCGCTGGTGGATGAGCCGGCGGTTCGCTGGGCGATGGGGATTTCGGCCTCGCTCCTGTTCTTTTTATCGATCGTGCTGCACGAGATGGGTCACGCCTTCACGGCGCGGCGATTTGGAATGCATATCAGCGGGATCACGCTGTTCATCTTCGGCGGAGTCGCCGAGTTGAGCAACGAGCCCCCCAACCCGAAAGCCGAGTTCTGGGTCGCGATCGCCGGACCCATCGTCAGCATCGTTCTTGGCGTGCTGTTCCTGGCGCTGGCGTTCATGCCTCAGCCGCTCGCCTCGCGCGCGGTGTTTTCGTATCTGGGCATGATCAACCTTGTGCTGGTGGCGTTCAACCTGATCCCGGCGTTTCCGCTTGATGGCGGACGCGTGTTGCGCGCTGCCCTTTGGGCGGCCAAGGACAACCTCCGCTGGGCCACGCGCGTCACCTCGCGCATCGGCGAGTTCTTCGGCATCGCGCTGATCGTGCTGGGATTCTACGTCGCGCTCTTCTGGGGCAATCTACTCAGCGGCATGTGGTGGGTGTTGATCGGCTTGTTCCTGCGGCAGGCGGCGCAAATGTCGTATCAGCAATTGCTGCTGCGGCGGGCGCTGGAAGGCGAGACCGTCAGCCGATTCATGAAATCGCATCCCGTGGTCGTGCCGCCTGACACCACAATTGCCGACCTGGTCGATCATTACATCTATCAGTATCACCACAAGATGTTTCCGGTGGCGACCAACGGGCACCTGTTGGGCTGCGTCAGCACGCGGGAGATTCGCGATCTTCCACGCGAGGAATGGGCGGTGCGCAAGGTGGCAGACGTGGCGACAGATTGCTCGCGCGACAATACCGTCACGCCAGACACCGACGCCATGGAAGCCCTGGCCAAGATGTCGCGCACCGGCGCTTCGCGGCTCATGGTGGTGGATCACGAAGGCAATCTCGTGGGCGTTTTGTCGCTCAAGGATTTGATGCGGTTCATGTCGCTGAAGGTGGAGATGGAGGGGTAATCGCGCATCGCCGCGCGTGCGATTCCGGTACGCTATGATCGCGCAGGCGGATGGCGCGATCATGATTCTTGATTCACTTCAACATGCGCATCGCTACGCGGGATTGAATCCCCGGTTGTGTGCTGCGTTTGAGTTTCTCGCCGATGCCCGGACCGCCGCGATGAAGCCTCCTGCGGAAGGCTCCGCCAACAGTCTGCGCGTGGATCTCCAAGGCGATGATGTGTTCGCGCTCGTGCAGCGATATCGCACGAAGTCGCCCGAGGAAGGATTCTGGGAAGCGCACCGCCGGTACATCGATGTGCAGTGCGTCATCGAAGGCGCGGAGAACATGGGCTGCGCCCCGTTGGAATCCATGCGCATCACTCAGCCGTACGATGCGGAGAAGGACTACGTGATGCTCGCGCCCCGGCGGCCTGAGGATGTGAATTACGTCTGCGTGCCGGAAGGAATGTTCGCGATCTTCATGCCGCACGATGCGCACTTTCCCGGGCTTGCAGTCGGTGGCAAAATCGCGTCGGTAAAGAAGATCGTGGTGAAGGTGGCGGTGTGACTGGTTTCCCGCTTTCGAACTGCCCCTCAAACAGCCCTCACGCGCCGATCAGCGTGTGATCCTTGGCGGATTGTTTGCGCGGATCGGTGCGGGCGATGATTTCGCTCACGCCTTTCTGGTTGAATCCCTTGTACCCGTCGTTGCGTTCAAGGTTTTCAAGGTGCGAGCCGATCGCGCCGCCCTGCATGCGGAACCAGTGCGCCTGGGCCGCGGTGATGTTGCCGTCATTCACCAGCCGCTGAATTCGCGCATCGGCCACCGGCCACCGTTCGCCTTCAGTGAAGGCCTGTCGCAGGTGCGCCATGTTGGTGAACGGGTCCATCGTGCGGATGTGGGCCGCTTCAAGTTGATCCTTCAGCGACTGGAAATCGAACTGGCATTCAAGGTGATGCATGCCGGCCTGGAGCGCCGCCTCGCCATGCAATCCGCACCACAAGCCAACCGTCCCCAGTTCCTTGCGCAGCGGCAGCGTCTCGTGGGCGAAATCGCCCTGGATTTCCTCGGGCGAAAGGTCCACGTCAGCGAAGATGACGATCTGCGCGTTGGGC
>CAMPIL010000303.1 GCA_946886375.1 uncultured Phycisphaerales bacterium | reverse complement strand
GATCAGAACGCGGCCAGCGGGAGCAGGCTTGGACCCATCCAGACGCTCAGCGCGTTCGACAGTCAGCGGGCGGCGGCATCATTGATGTCATTGATTGTGTCGCAGTCTGAACCGACCGAAATCGTCGCCGCCGCATGCGATGGACTTCAGCAGTTGTCGGGATTGTCCTTTGGAGCGGACGTGCAGCAATGGCACGCCTGGTGGAAGGAAGCCGGCTCTCTGCCGCCGGAGCGCTGGTCCGCGCACATCACCAAGTCGCTGAGCAAGCGGGCCGCGCAATTTCAACTCGATCTGCAGAAGCAGCGCGAAGCGAATAACCAGGTCGCCCGCGCGTTGTCGGACGCCTATCGCGACCTGTATCCCGCCTTGCCCACGCCTGAGCAACTGCGGCGGCTGCCCTCGCTGCTTGAGAACCAGTTTGCCCCGGTGCGGGAATTCGCCATCAGCCGCATTTCACTGCTGCTGCGTGACAGCGTGCGCATTCCCCACGAGATTCAGCAGCGGCTGGTGGAGCGGTTGGCCGATGAGGTTCCCGCTCTGCGAATTGAAGCAGCCAAGGTCCTGGACGAATTGAACGACGAAGCCATCGGTCCGGCGATCGCCGCCCGGCTGGCGATGGAGGAATCGGCCCCGGTCGCGGCGGTGCTGCTGGATGTAGCCGGGCGGCGGCCGTGCCCGCAGGCGCTTGACCCGGCGCGGAGATGGATGGGCGATCCCAACCTCGCCGACCAATCCGCCGCCACGCTGGTTCGCGTGCTGGAAACTGCCACGTTTACTCCCGATCAGGTGACGGCTCTGCGCGATGACGTGCGCCGCGCAGCCGAGCACAATGCATCGCCCGGATTGATTCGTCTGTTGGCATGGATTGGTGACGACACCGACGCCGCGCAACTTGCGCCTCTGCTGGATGGTCATTCCGACGAGATTCGAGCGGCGGTCGCTGATGGGTTTTTCAGGCGCGGCTTGCAGGAGCCCTTGGCTGACCGCGCCAGCGACCCGGTGATCTTTCCATTTGCGGTTCGGGTTGTCTCCGGCGGCACTGCGAATATCGCGGCGTTCCGGCTGCTGGTGAGTTGGGAACCTGCCGAAGCGTCGCGCAATCTCTGGCAGGACGCAGTGGCGTCCGTGGCTCAGCGGATGTCACCTGCGGATTTGCTCGCGTGCGATGACATCCTGGCCGCGACGCCGCATGCGGCTGCGGAGCAGCGAACCGCGGTTTTGATGCGCGCCGCAACGCTGAAGAAGAATGAAATCACAGACGGGCTGCGCACGACCGCCCTCACGCGGCTTGTGGCGCTGTTGATTGCACAAGGCGAGGCAGGCCAGGCGTTCAGTCTTTTTGAAGATCTGTATGACCACACGCCCGAGTTGAAGGCTGCGGTATTTCAGGCCTCGGTGCTTTCGGGCCACTATGACAAGGCGATTCAATTGCAGCCCGAGGCCGAGGGCTGGATCGCGCTGCTTGCCGAGACGGCTCAGCGCGACGCCAAGGCTGGCAACGCGCTGCGGGAAGAAATTGCAAGGCGATTTGACGGCCGGCTGTCTCCGCAGGATCAAGCCCGGTTCGAGCACATCGTGCAGACGCTCAGCAGCGCGCCGGCCGCGCCGTCGCCGTAATTCCTAATTCGGCGTCACGGGCAGGCTCGCACCGCAACCCACACGGGAACGCATCCATGCGATTCCACGGCCCGGCTACACTACGCGCATGCCTCGAACCGCTCCCCGTCGCACTGCAACGACACAGTCCAAGCAGCCTCAATCATCAACCGCCACGCGCATCGAGCGCGATTCAATGGGCGAGATGACAGTTCCCGCAAACGCTTTGTATGGGGCCACCACGCAGCGTGCGGTGCTCAACTTTCCGGTGTCCGGCCGGCCGGTTCCGCCACGCCTGATTCACGCCTATGCCATGTTGAAAAAGGCCTGCGCAATGGTGAATGTTGACCTGGGGAAACTTGACGCCAAGCGTGGCAAATTGATCGCCGCTGCATGCGATGAGATTTCCAGCGCGTTCAAGTGCGGTTACGACACCGACTCCGCACGCGAGATGATGCGGCATTTCCCCATCGACGTGTTCCAGACCGGCTCGGGAACATCGACCAACATGAACGTCAACGAGGTGATCGCGAACCTCGGCAGGCGGGCCGCAGGCGCATCGGATGCCCTGCATCCCAACGATCACGTGAACATGGGCCAGTCATCCAACGACACCTTCCCCACCGCCATGCAGGTTGCGGCTGCGATGGCGATCAACACCGACCTGATTCCCGCCATGCACGGTCTGACCAAGGCGCTGAAGGCCAAGGCAAAGGCGTGGGACAAGATCGTGAAGATCGGCCGCACTCATTTGATGGACGCCACGCCCATTCGCGTCGGGCAGGAATTCTCAGGCTACGCGGCGCAGGCCGAGTACGGCGTGACGCGCGCAGAGCGTGCCTTGGATCGGCTGGCGGAAAACCTTCCCATCGGCGGCACCGCCGTCGGCACCGGCATCAACACCGATCCTCAATTCGGCACGCTCGTCGCGGAGAAACTCGCCAAGTCTACCGGCATCAAGTTCCGCGAGACACCCAATCACTTTGAGGCCCAGGCGACGCGCGATTGCGCAGTTGAGGCGTCGGGCCACCTCAAGACGATCGCCGTCTCGCTGACGAAAATCGCCAACGACATTCGCCTGCTCGGCTCCGGCCCGCGCTGCGGTATCTTTGAATTGAGCCTGCCCGCCACGCAACCGGGTTCCTCGATCATGCCCGGCAAGGTCAACCCGGTCATCTGCGAGTCGGTGATGCAGGTCGCCTGTCAGGTCATCGGAAACGATGCCGCCATCACCGCTGGCGGATTGGGCGGCGTCGGCTCGCTGTTGGAATTGAACGTCGCGATGCCGATGATGGCCGACAATTTGCTCGAGCAGATCACGCTGCTGGCCAACGCATCGCGCATGTTCGTGGACAAGTGCATTGCCGGGCTGGAGGTGAACAAGGACATTGCGACCGGGATGGTGGAAAAGAGCCTGATGATGTGCACGGCCCTGGCGCCGGAGATCGGCTACGACGCCGCGGCGAAAGTCGCCAAGGCCGCATTCGCCGAGGGCAAAACCGTGCGCGAGTACGTCCTTGAACACAAGTTGGTCGAGCCCAAGCGACTGAACGAACTGCTCGATCCGTGGTCGATGACCGAGCCCGGCGGCAGCGGCAGCGCGGGCGGTTAATGCGCATCAGAGAAACCGCCTTTCAGGCCGCACGGCCTGAGGTCGCGCTGCCGCTGGCGAAGATCATTGGGCTCCGCCTCGATTCTCAATGCTCATGTTGCCGAAGATTCCATTTCGTTGACCATTTGGCCCAGCGGTGAAGAACAGCACGTTGCGTGCGCCGGTGGAACCGCCTTCACCAAATGCAAGGCCTCTGATTCCGTCGATCTGAATGATGAGGCCTCGCTCGTTTCGCATCGCACGTCGGAAGCGGCCGGATTGAAGATCAAAGGCATTGATGCGTCCGTTGCCGAAATTCCCGATGAGAAGGTTGCCGCTGAAGTCACCAAAGTCGTGCGGCGCCACGACCATTCCCCAGGGGGAGTTCAGTTGGCCGCCACGGATCAATCGCCGCTCCAGGACGCCGTTGAGGCCAAACACATTGACGAACCCGCTGCCGGCGCCCGGAATGTCATCCACGCCGTTTGACGAGCGTCGCGCGTAGGAGACGTAGACCTTGTTGTTGATCGTGGCGATGCCGAACGGCGCAAAGTTTGTCGGGATCTGCGGATCTCGGAAATCGCCGGCCGTGTTCACGAGTTGAAACCTGTCGTTGAACACATCGACTCTGCGATTGCGGAAATCCGTGACAAACAGGCGATCGCCGCCGCCTGTCCTCGCCAGGGTCATTCCTTTGAACACCGCGTTGCTTCCGGAGCGGTTGACAGCCAGAAACGTGCGATTGGTTCCGGTCGGAAGCGTGGGGCTGAACGCGGAAATCGTGCCGTCTTCGCTGGCGAAGATGAAACGGGACGGGGCCGTGACCAGTCCGTTGCTCACGCGGAAGTCGCTGCCTGTGTTGAACACAACTCCGGTCGGCCGGGCGGTGCGCGGGCCGAGGGCCGCGCCGTGAACATTGATGACTCGTGAGGAGACTTGCCCCCGGTTGTTGACCAGCGTCGCGGTGCCTGTGTCGTTGTTGGCGACCCACCACAATCCCGTCGGATTCGCGGCGAGCCCCCAGGGGTTCTTCATCACGGGGGCAACGCGGCCGGCGGGCACCGCCAGTTCCAGGACGCGCTCGGCGCGAAGCACACCACCTTCACCAACACGCGCTGCGCGAACGTGCAGGACGACCCGATCTGCATGGGGCAGCGGACGATCAACCGGGCGCCGCTGGGCATCCACGAGGGCGGCTTCGCGCGCCTGCGCGA
>CAMPIL010000302.1 GCA_946886375.1 uncultured Phycisphaerales bacterium | reverse complement strand
TTTCGCCATCGGTCACCAGCGTGCCCTGGGCGCGCTTGACTTCCGAAGTGTGCGGCGTGAGGAAGAGCATGTCGCCCTGGCCCAGCAGAAGTTCCGCGCCCTTCTGATCCAGCACGATGCGGCTGTCCATGCCCGAAGCGACCTTGAAACTCACCCGGCAGGGCATGTTGGACTTGATCAGGCCCGTCACCACGTTCGCCTGCGGGCGCTGCGTCGCGAGAATCAGGTGAATGCCCACCGCACGCGCCTTCTGCGCGATGCGCACGATCGAGTGCTCCACTTCCTTGCACGTGAGGATCAAGTCCGCCAACTCATCCACCACGAAGACCATGTACGGCAGTTTCTTGGGAATCTTCGCCCGCTCCAGATCGCTCTGCGGCTTGAAGATCTCGAACTTTTCCTCATCGCTCATCGCGTTGTACGAGGCGATGTCGCGCACCATCGCTTCGCGCAGCAGTTCGTAACGCTCTTCCATCTTGTTCACCGCCCACTCCAGAATCGCGGCGGCTTTGGCGGATTCGGTGACCACGGGGCACATCAGGTGCGGGATGTCCGCGAACTGGCTCATCTCGACCATTTTGGGATCAACGAGCACGAGTTTGAGTTCATCCGGCCGCTTGGTGTACAGCCATGACATGATGATCGTGTTCATGCACACCGATTTGCCCGAACCGGTGGTGCCGGCGATGAGCATGTGCGGCATGCGCGTGAGGTCCGCCACCAGCGGCTCGCCGGATGCGTCCTTGCCCAGGAACATCGGCAGGTTCATGCCCTCGGCGTGCCCGCCGGACATCAGTTCCTTCAAACGCACGCGCTCCTTCTGAAGGTTGGGCACTTCGATGCCAACGGTGGTTTTTCCCACCATGTTGGCGACGATGCGGATGTTCTGGGCCGAGAGCGCGCGGGCGATGTCGGAGGCGATGGCGGTGACCTTGGCGACCTTGGTTCCCGGCGCCAGTTGCACGGAATAGAGCGTTACGACCGGGCCGGATTCGATGCCGACGACCTCGCCATCGATGCCGTAGGTCTGCAGCGCGGTCTCCAGTTGCTGTGCCTGCTGGCGGACGTACTGCTCCATCTTGGCGGAGAAGTTGTGTTCCGGATCGCCAAGCAGGTCCAGCGGCGGGAACTTGTAGCCTTCAAAATTCTCCTCGCGCGGGATGTCTTCATCGCGGGCGACGATCTTGGTTGCTCCCGCCATGCGCAGCGGCAACTTGGCGATTTTTTCGCGCAATTGCTCGGGCGTGAGGCTTTGACGCGCGGCTGACGGCGGCGCTTCAGCCTCGACAGGCGGGGCGGCTTTCTCATCACGATCTGTTGTGGAATCATCTTCTTGGGAAATCTCGTGCTTGTCTGGATCAAACGCTTCAACCGCGCCGATGCCGCCCGCATCCGGATCGATCATCACAGCTCCCACTCCCGCGATGGGCTTGCCCTTGCGCACGCGCGCAGGTTTCGGAGCGATCGCCGCAATCGCCTGCGGCACAGGCTGGCTCTGCCGGCGGAACGAGGGCAGGTTCGGCATCGGGATCTTTGGCAGTTTCACCTGCTTGCCCAGGCCGATCGCAACCATCGTCCAGCGCGGAATGGAGAACACGATTTGGTCGATCGCCACCACCGCACCCAGACCGAGCGCGGAGACGAGGATGAGGAAACTGCCCACGGTGCTGAAGCGCGTGGTCATTTCGAACGCCAGCCGCTGCGCGAGCATGCCGCTGTGCGAACCGCTCAGCGGCCCGACGTTGGGCAGGAGAAGTTCATGAAGACTGGAGAACGCCGCCGCCATCAGCACCAGGCCAAGCGCGCGGACGAGCGGTTGGTTCACCGCTCTTCCGCTCACAGCGATGATGAGGTACGCCGCCAGGCAGAGCACGATCACCCACGATCCCATGCCGACCACAAAATACGACCAGTACGCGATGACCGCGCCGGCTGCGCCGCACAGGTTGGCGGCGGGCTGATTGTGCACCGCCACCATGTGCGATGGGGCGTCGGCCGAATTGAAGCTGGCCAGCGAAATGAACAGGAACAGCCAAAGCCCGACCGCAAACACCCACGCGGCGCGGCGGGCAAATGTCGGGCTGGGGAGAGATCGATCGGCAGCATTTGCGCTTCGGCGCGCTTTAGTGGACATATTGCCCTTCACATCGGCGAAGCGAACGAAATTGGTCCAAACGTCGCAAGGTCCGGATAAAACCCGCGGCGCACGCCAGGCAATCCACGGATCTCGCACATGGCGCCGTTCAGGAGAGCAGTGTCAGCCACGCCTGTATCGTGTTCCCTTTGCGATTTGCACGAGTGGGCAGGAGGGTCGAATCTGTGTCTGCGAAATGTGCAACATTTGTGGATAATCTCTCCATGCCCTTTGACCCGGAAGCGCTGACGTGGACGGGCCTGCTGACCCAATGGGTGCAGTTCGCGCAGGCAACGCTGGCCCTGCCCGATGAAGCCGAAGGTCCGCGCTGGCGCGCCTCGACGCCTGCGATCATCAACCTTCAGGCGGTCACCTTTGCGCTGGCCGACCTCGATCGCCTGCCCGCTGATGAACAGGCCTTGGCGCTGGACCGCGCGGAATTGCTCATCCACTCCGCCTCGCGGCAACTGGATGAAATCTGGGAGAACAATCCGACCGCAGCGCTGCGCGAAATCGCGCACGATGCCCGCACCGCGCTTGACCTGTGCGTGCGAAAGTCCACAGCCGCTACTGATTCGCCGGCGTCAGGTGAGCCACCACCAGCGGCTTGATCGGGTAGTGCGACCAGACCGCGCGCAGTTCATCGAGCGTCACGGCGTTGAGGCGCGCCATTTCGCGCTCCAGCGATGAATACTCACCCATGTACGTCCACAATCGCCCCAGGCGCTTCATCCGGCCGGCGGGAAGTTCACTGTGCAAGGTCACCGACGTGACAATCTTGCTGCGCACGCGCTCAAGGTCGTCTTCCGTCACCGAATCAATCAGGTGATCGATCTCGTGGCGGATGACCTGTTCGACTTTTTCAGCGTTTTCCGGCGAGCAGGACGCGTACACGAGGTAATCGCCCGTGCCATCACGGGTGTCGTGCTGCACCTGGGCTTCCTCGGCCAGTCCGGTTTCGATCAACGCCCAGAACAATCGCGATCCGCCCGGCGCGCCGAGGATGTTGGTTAGAATCGCGGCGGCGTAGCGCTGATCGTCCTGCTGCGCGGGGGCAGGGCTGAGCATCAACATGTAATGCCGATGCACCGATTCACTGGACATGGTGAACTGCTTCGGAGCGACGGTGACTTCCCGCATGGAGCGCGTCGGCCGAGTGGGCTTCCAGTGGCCGCAGTGCTTCTCTAGACGGCGGACCAGGACGTCGAAATTCAATTTCCCAGCCGCGGCGACAACTGTGTTGTCGGCTGAGTAGCGACTGGTGAAGTATTCCATCATCTGATCACGCGTGAGATTGGTGATGGTGTCGGTCGTGCCCAGGACGCGATGCGAAAGCGGATGCTCGCCGTAGTAGGTTTCCATCGCGCGCTCGTACAACACCCAGAACGGGTAGTCGTCGTACATCGCGATTTCTTCGAGAATGACTTTCTTCTCACTCTCGAAATCCGCCTCGCGCAGTGCGGGCCGCAGGATGTCTGAAAGAATCTCCTCGGCCTTGTCCAGGTGTTCGGGCAGGATGTGGGCGTGAAACGCGGTCATCTCGCTGGTGGTGAAGGCGTTGTGTTCAGCCCCGATGTCATCGAACTCCTGATCGACTTCCTCTGCCGAGCGCGTGGCGGTGCCCTTGAACATCATGTGCTCAAGAAAATGGCTGACGCCCATGACTTCAGGCCGCTCATCACGGGCGCCCGTTTTCACGAAGAACCCCATCGCCGCGGAATGCGAGGTGGAATCGACCTCGGCGACGACGTTGAGGCCGTTGGAAAGGCTGGCGTGTTTGAATTCAACAGACATTGGAAAGGAGTGTAGGCCGCGCGGGAGCGAGGGTTGCGCGCAACGCCCGCAGCTTGCCTCTGGGGCGGCTTGCGTCGGGGGTGGCTTGCGTCGGGGGTGAATTGGGTCCGGGGCAGCAACACCGCCTGAGCTGAGCCGATGGCCAGCGGGCGTACCCCGCGCCAGAACAGCGAGGAGCCGCTGCGGCATCCGACTATTTCAAAATTTGTACAAATTTTGAAATAGTCTTGGGGCTGCATCACCATGCAGCCGTGAGCATGGCGAACGTCACTGATGCTTTGAAATGGCGAGGGCGTGGATCGACTGCCGCGGCGCGACTGCCGCGGATCAACTGTCGCGGGGCGACTGCTGCGAACCGACTCGCGCGGAACCGATGCGCGCACGACATCGCCGCATCGTCAGGAATGTGGTTGCCTGCACCGTGCAAGCGGGCGGTTGATTCAGCCCGCTTGCACGTTGCAGGCAACCACATTCCTGACGAT
>CAMPIL010000301.1 GCA_946886375.1 uncultured Phycisphaerales bacterium | reverse complement strand
CTGCAGTATGACTCGCTGGGTGGAACCATCATGGCCGGCGGCGTGGCCGGCCTCGGCGGAACCATCATCGTGGCGTCAGGGGCAGAGCAATACCGCATCACCATCGCGCCGTTCACCGGCAAACTCACGGTGGTGAAGTTGTAACCGCCCGGCGCTGAGGTCGAAGCCGTTCGCCCTCAAGCCCGCCCAACGTTCTGGAGGCAAGACGTTGTTCGGAAGATTCTCTTCATCCTTGGGATTGGTCGGCGTGGACTTTGGCACGCGCAGCATCAAGATGCTGCAGGTGCGCGAAGTGGCTTCCACTCCCGGCGGATTGAGCGTGGTCGGCGCCGCGCGCATCGATGTGCCGCTGACCCGCGTAGAAAACCAGGTCAAACCCAAGGATCGAACCGCACCGACGGCCTCACCTGAAATCGATGCAGCCGACGGGAGCGCAGCGTTTGCAACCGCGCAGGCGGTGATCGCCGAGCAGATTCGCGCGGCTTTCGCAGGAGGCGGATTCACCGGCCGGCGCTGCGTGGTGAGTTTGGCGCGCGAAGACGTGTGCGTGCAGTCGATCCGATTGCCCAAGATGCCCGATGCGGAACTGCGCCAGACCGCGGCGTGGGAGGCGGCCCAGCGGTTCGGCTTTGATCGCAGCGCGATGGAAGTGGACTTCATTCGCACAGGCGCGACGCTGGCCAGCGGCGAAAATCGTGATGAAATCATTCTCGTGGCCGCTTCGCATGCAGCGATTCACGCGCGCATGGAGCCGGTGCTGGCCGCGGGGTTGCGCCCGCTGGCGGTGGATACCGCCTTCACCGCCTTGGTGCGCACCTTCAGCCGCCGCGTGCGGCGCGAGGTGGATCAAAACCTCGTGCGCGTGGTTGTCGAAATCGGAGCCGGCGGGTCGACGGTGTTGATTTTGCGCGGCGACCAGATCGCCTTCTGCAAGCTGCTGCCGATCAGCGGTGCGATGTTCAACCGCGCTGTCGCGGACCATCTGCAGATCAACGAACAGGACGCCGGCGAACTGCGCAAGGCCCGCATTGGCGCGGCCCTGAGCGGACCCGCCGCCAATTCGCTGACCGATCCCGCCACCGATCGTGCCGTGTTCGCCGCGGTACGGCCCATCATCAGCGAACTGGTGAAGGAAGTGACGCTGTGCCTGCGGTATTACGGCGTGACGTTCCGCGGTCATCCGCCTGAACGAATCATTCTCACCGGTGGCGATGCGCTGGAGCCCAAACTCGATGAAACGCTGGCCAAGGCGTGCAAACTGGCGGTCGAGTTTGACGACGCGCCCGCTTCGCTGGGAGGCATGATCAATCAGATTCAGACGTGTCTGAACCGCACGCCCGGCCCCGCCCCGTGCTGGGCCGCCGCGATGGGCTTGAGCCTGCGCGGCCTTGATGCCCGGCGCAGCCGCCTTGCCGGCGCTCCTCAACAGGAACTGGTGAAAGGAGCCGCATGAAGCAGCACGCGATCGATCTCATGCCGGCTTCCATTCGTGCGAGAACCCTGGCGGGACTGCGCACCGGACGATTTCTGGCCGCCACGAGCCTGGTCGTGTTGTTCCTGGCGGTGGTGGCGACGCATTCGCGCCTGCATCTGAACAGCGCTGAGAATGCGCTTCCCATGGCCAAGGCTGAGGCTGAATCAGTTTTTGCCATCGATGCGCGTGTCGCAAATCTGCGCAGGGAACTCGAAGGCGCCAACGCGTTTATCGCGAGATACGAGAAGGTGTCGTTTCCGCTGAGCGTCAGCGCGTTGATTGCGACGGTCGTGAACGCGATGCCAGAGAGCGTGACGCTGGATCAATTCGATGTGGACGCCGGCGCGAGGACCGTGAGCCGCTTGCCGCGCTCGCGCGGCGTGGAGTCCAAGGACGATTCGTCTGTGCGCGTGCTGACCTGCGAGCTGTCGGGTTTCGCCGCCTCGGATGAGCACATTGCCGAACTGGTGAGCCGGCTGGAATCCACGCGGCCGTTTTCGCAGGTCAGCCTTGATTTCAGCCGCACGAAAAAGGTGAACGAGCGTGATGCGCGCGAGTTTCGCCTGAGTTTCAAGGTTGATCTGAACGTGCGCTACGCGGTGACTTACCGCAGCGACGCGGTGTTCCCGCCAACCGGCCATGCGGAGGATTACGCCAATGCACAGTAGCCGGCACTTGATCATGGGCGTGGTCGCGCTGCTTGCGGTGGTGGCTTTGACGGTGGGGCTGTTCATCTGGCCCAACTATCGCGAGGCTGCCCGGATTCAGCGAGAGATCTCTGATCTGCACAACCGCATCAAGGGTCTGGAAAGTCAGGCCCAGGTGGTGGATCAACTCAAGGCAGAGGTCACCATCGCGCAGCGGCGGATTGCGTCGGAATTGAAAAGCATTCCGCAATCTCCCGACGTCGCCAGCCTGATTCGTTCGCTCTCTCAAGATGTGGACCGGGTCTCGGTGGTCGATCAGACGTTTACCGCTGGCAGCCAGTGCGATGCGATGACGGGAGAGAAATTGGCGCTGCAGGCCATGCCCCTGACGGTGGACATGGACGCCACGTTTGAATCGGTGTTTGCGCTGATTCGCAACGCCGAGTCGCTTGAGCGGCTGGTGCGCGTGGTCAGCGTACGCGTGCTGTGCAAGCGCGATGACAAGACGATGGGTCCGTCGATCCTGAAGGCGTCGGTGGGGCTGGAAGCGATCTTCGAGCCGCCGCAGGCACAGGTCCAGGCGTCCAGCAGCGAGGGAATCTGACATGCTCGTGAAGATGCGACAACTGTGGATTCAGTTGACGACGGATCGCAGGCGATTCGGCGCGTTGTGCGCCGCGCTGGGCGTGGGCATGTTGCTGTGGGCGCGGTTGATCGTGGTCTCGCGCATGCCGCGCATGGCGGTGGCGGACGACGCCGCGGAAATGGTGGGAAAAGTTGGCCGCCCCGGTACCTCCCAGAACGGCGGCGAGCCGACTCCGACCACATCAACGCCAACGGCATCTGCGCGAGTGCCCGTGGCCCTTGGCTTGAACACAAAGGCCGCACGAGACCCCTTTGTTATCAGCCCTCGCTACTTCCCCAGACCTCCGCAGTTTGCGGAAGCCGGACAAGAAGCAGGCAAGTCATCCTTCAAACCGGCCGAAGATGCTATTCAGATCGAAGCGCGGATCACCGCGCAGCTGGCCGCAATCGCCGAGCGCTTGCGGCTGGAGGCAGCCGTCACAGGTTCGCTGGTGGTGATCGGCGGCAAGACATACCGCGTAGGCGACTGGGTGGAGGGATCTGTGAAGGGGGGCGAGCCGGTTCGGTTCCGACTCGTCGAAGTGAGGCATCGATCGGCAGTGCTTGAGTGCAATGAGCGTCGCTTCGAAATCCAAATGACCTCACCCGGAGGATGAATGAGCGCGAAGTCAGCAGGAACGTGATCGTGAGACAGAAATGAGCAGTCAGTCATCGGGTGTCAGCGCTTCGAATCGCTGACTGCCGATCACTGAACATCAATCCGTCAAGGATTTGGCGAGGCAGGAGTACACCCGACCATGAACGCGACCAACACGAATTCCGGCAGCATTTTTTTTCTGCGATCCGCGCCCGTTTATGCGCTGTGCGCAACACTGGCACTCCCGGCGCTTGGACAAGACTCCGGCAATCCAGGAAAGCCTGACGACACCAAGGACGTCAAGGTGAGCGACTACGGCACCGTGGACATCTCCGTCCAGGATACCGACCTTGCCACCGTTCTCCAGATGCTGTCGATCGAAAGCAAGAAGAACATCATCACCAGCAAGGGAGTCTCCGCCACGGTCAGCGCCAACCTGTACGACGTGACCTTCCAGGAAGCCCTCAAGGCCATCCTCGACGTCAACGGCTACACGTTCTATGAGGAAGGCAACTTCATCTACGTCATCACCAAGGAAGAGGCGGCGGCGATGGAGAAGGCGCGGCGCAAGACCGAAAGCCGCATCTTCGAATTGAACTACCTCTCCGCCACAGACGCCAATGAATTCATTCAGCCGCTGCTGAGCGACGATGGCAAAGCCTCCGCCCGCGGCGCGGCACAGCCTGGCATGAAGCCCGACGTCGGCAACAACGGCGCCGATGAATACGCCTTCACCCCGCGCCTGGTCATCAATGATTTCCCCGAGCGCCTTGAGGCCATGGCGACTCTGCTCTCCAGCCTCGATACCCCGCCGCAGCAGGTGCTTGTCGAAGCCACAATCCTGCAAACCTCGCTCGATGAAACCAACGCCTTCGGCGTGGACTTCACCGTTCTTGGTTCGCTGAACTTCACCGACCTCACCAGTCCGCTTGCGGCCGTCAACAACCTCCTTGGCGGCGCCAACGCCACCAACGGCTTCCAGCCCGAAGACAACCGCGCCCAAGCCGTCTCCAGCACCGTCGGCAACACCGAAGGTCCTGGCGGTCTGAAGGTCGGCATCATGTCCGATGACATTTCGGTCTTCCTGCGCGTGCTTGATGAAGTCATCGACACAACCGTCCTTGC
>CAMPIL010000300.1 GCA_946886375.1 uncultured Phycisphaerales bacterium | reverse complement strand
CCCCCCCCCCCCCCCCCCCCCGCCCCCCCGCCCCCCCCCCCCCCCGCCCCCGCCGCCGCCCCCCCCCCCCGCCCCGCCGCCCGCGAAGGATGTGGACGCGATACCGGGGGCCGCCGAACTGCACGTTGGCCCCGCCGGTTTCGACGCCCACCGCCCGCAGGATCGCAAAAGACGCATCGCGCATCTTCTGGTATTCCTTGTCCGTGAGCGTCATGATGGGTGCGACGGTGATGGAATCGCCGGTGTGCACGCCCATGGGGTCGATGTTCTCGATGCCGCACACGACGATGCAGTTGTCGTTCTTGTCGCGAATGACTTCGAGTTCGTATTCCTTCCACCCCAAGGCGGACTCATCAATGAGGACCTGCCCGATCATCGACGCGTCGATGCCCTTTTTCACCAGGTCTTCAAATTCATCGCGGTTGTAGGCGATGCCGCCGCCGGTGCCGCCCAGCGTGAATGCCGGGCGGATGATGGCGGGCAGACCGATTTCCTGAAGGAACGCCCGGGCCTGTTCAAGGTTGGTGACGGTCTTCGCCTTGGCCTGCTTGAGCCCGCACCGGTCGACTACCTTGCGAAACTCTTCGCGGTCCTCGGCCCTGTAAATGGCATCGCGGTTGGCCCCGATCATCTCGATGCCAAAGTCGCGCAGCGTTCCGTCGTCAAACAGGGCGCAGGCGCAATTCAATGCCGTCTGCCCGCCCAAGGTGGGCAGGAGCGCATCAACGGGCGTGCCGCGCGATTTTTCCTTCGCGATGACCTTGCGGACGGCTTCCGGGGTGATCGGTTCGATGTAGGTGCGATCCGAAAACGCCGGATCGGTCATGATGGTCGCCGGATTGGAATTGACCAGCACCACCCGGTAGCCCTCTTCGCGCAGGGCCTTGCACGCCTGGGTTCCCGAATAGTCAAACTCGCATCCCTGGCCGATCACGATGGGACCAGAGCCAATGATGAGGATCGAGCGGATGTTGTCGCGGCGTGGCATCGGGGGGCGGCGGGGCGAACTCTGGACGCGCAAAATCTTGAACAGCATAGCAGTTTCAGGCCGGTTGCTCAATCGGTCTGCCCGATTTGTGGATTGTTGGCGCTGACCCATTTGAAATCAGGGCATGGCCAATCTGCCGGTGCAACCCTCTCACGGGCTGAACGCATGTTCCAGAATCCGGTGTGAAGGAACGCGCATCCGGACCAACTTCCCCGGACCAATCGCCTATCATGCGGCCGAAGTTAGTGACCCATCATGTTCAATGATCAGTCGATTCTGCTTGCACTGGGAGCGGCGGTGGCCGTCGTCCTGTTGGCGTGGCTGGTCGTCGTTCCGTGGCTGAAGCGCGGGCCGCGTGGTGAACTGGTCATGGGGGCGATCTGGCGCTCTCTGCGGATTTACTGCCGGCTCGTGCATCGCGTCCACTTTCACGGCCTGAACCAGTTTCGCAACCAGATGAAATCCGGCCCGCTGGTGGTGGTGTCAAATCACACCGGTGCGGTTGATCCTTTGCTGCTGCAAGCCGGCGCACGGTTCCACATCCGGTGGATGATGGCCTCGGAAATGATGACTCCATCGCTCGGCTGGCTGTGGAAACGGGAACGCATCATTCCCGTGGCGCGTGATGGCAAGGACTCGGCCGCGGCCCGCGAGGCCATCCGTCACGTGCAGGCCGGCGGGGCGATCGGCATCTTTCCCGAAGGCCGCATCGTGCGCCCTCCCCGCGAAATCCGGCCGTTTCACCCCGGCGTGGGCCTGATCATCGCCAAGACCCGCGCGCCGGTGCTGCTAGCGTGGGTTTCAGGCACTCCCGATACCGACGTCATGTCCAAGTCCATCCTCACGCCCAGCCATGCGAAGGTGGAGTTCATTGAGGTCATTGACTTCAAGGGCGAGCGCGATCCGCAGTGCATCACGCAGCATCTGCGCACCCGGCTGGCCCAGGTCAGCGGCTGGCCGATCAACGACCAGCCCGTGCCGCCCAGCGAAGATCGCGAATAAGGCGTGTACGATTGAGGGTCAACGGTTTACGGTTTTCTTGAACTCGCGATCCTTCCCATGATCAATCGCATCGAAGGCCTGCTTGAATCGATCACCGATGATGGTCGCGCGCTGCTGCGATGCGACCACATCACGTACGAACTGTTCGTGCCGGGCGCTGACCAGCAGCGGCTGGCGTCGATGACCGGGCAGAGCGTCCAGTTCCACACGCTGCATTACCTGGAGAATCGCGATCAGGGGGCGGCGTACGTTCCGCGCATGATTGGTTTTGCCTCGCCGGCCGACCGCGCGTTCTTTGAACTGTTCACCACCGTCAAGGGCATCGGCAACCGCAAGGCACTGCGGGCTCTGCAATTGCCCTTCGGCACGATCGCCGCCGCCATCGCCGAGAAAGACGTCGATCTGCTCAGGTCGCTGCCGGAAATCGGCAAACGCACAGCCGAAACCATCGTGGCGGAACTGCACGGGAAGGTCGATCGGTTTGTTGAACTGAAACCGATGGCTGCCAAACCCGGCGCGGCCGAGCAATCGGGTCGATCCGCGCTCATCAACGACGCCGTCGCCGTATTGACGCAATTGGGCGAACAGAAACTCATAGCCCGGCAACTGGTCGATCGTGCGCTGGCGGCCGATCCCACGATGGATTCGGCGGAAGTGATCGTGGCTGCGGCGTTTCGCCTGAAGGAAATCGGATGATGTACGATTTGCGATTGATGATCGACGATCAGTTCGATCGCAGGCGTCAACTTCAAGGTCATCCGTCAGTCGCCAATCTGAAATCGTAAACCCATCATGCGTTACGCGATGATCATGGCAGGCGGGTCGGGAACGAGGCTCTGGCCGATGAGCCGCAAAAAGCGGCCCAAGCAGTTGCTGCCGCTGATTGGCGGCAAGTCGCTGCTGGAGATTGCGGCGCGGCGCGTGGATGGATTGGTTTCTCCGCCGCACCGATTGATTTGCACCGGTGAATCCTTTCGCACTGCAATTCGCGCCGCACTGCCGGATATTTGCGATGAGCAGATTCTCGGCGAGCCGGCGGGACGCGACACCGTGAATGCGGTGGGATTCACCGCTGCGGTGCTGCTGCACAACGATCCCAGCGCAGTGTTCGCCGTGCTGACCGCCGATCATCTCATTGAGCCGCAGGAAGAGTTCTCGCGCAAGTTCGATCTCGGCTTTCGGCTTGTGGAGGCGAACCCTTTGCGGTTTGTGACGTTCTCGATCAAGCCGGCGTTTCCAGCCACTGGGTATGGGTACGTTGAACAGGGCGAGCCCCTCGCGGGTTTTCCCGGCGCGTTCAAGGCGGGCAGATTCGCGGAGAAACCCGACGCGGCGACGGCGCAGGCGTTTGTCGATTCCGGCAGATTCAACTGGAACAGCGGCATGTTCATCTTCAGTGCGGCGGCCTTCATGGAAGCGCTCAAGAAGTACATGCCCGAGAATCACAAGGGCTTGATGGAGATCGGCTCGGCGTGGGGAGATACGGCGACTCGTCAGTCTGTCCTCAACCGTATCTATCCAACCCTGAAAAAAATCAGCGTGGATTTTGGCGTCATGGAGCCCGCATCGAAGGATTCGCGATTCACCATCTGCACCGTTCCAACGAACGTCTCTTGGATGGACGTGGGCAGTTGGATCAGTTACGGCGAGACGCTGCCGGCCCAGGACACAGCGAACAATCGCGCAAACGCAAGGACCGCACACCTCAACTCAAAGAATGTTCTTGCCATCTCGGATGATCCTAATCACACGATCGCCGCGCTGGACTGTCAGGACTTGATCATCGTGCACACCAAGGATGCCACGCTGGTGTGCCCGCGCGGCTCAGCCGAGCGGATCAAGGAACTGGCGCAGCGCGTGGATGAGTCGCTCCAATGAGCATGTCGCTTGAGTCGACATGCGCCAAAACCGCGCGGTTTCTGCATGCGTTACCTGTGCATTGATTTAGGCGACAAGCGCACCGGAATCGCGATGGGCGATGACGAGACGAAACTCGTTTCGCCGATCCAAGTCATCGTGATGCCGCGCGGCGAGGCGCACCTGAAATTCGTCCTCAAGACCATCGACGAGCAGCGGCCCTCTGCGATCGTGCTCGGCCTGCCCCTGAACATGGACGGCACGGAGGGCCCCGCCGCGAAATCCGTTCGTGACTTCGGCGAACAACTTGCGACCGGCACGAATCTGCCGATTCATTTTCAGGATGAACGGCTGACCAGTTACGCCGCGGACCAGCGCATGGCCCAGACCGGCCGCACGCACAAGCAGAAAAAGGAACTGCGCGATGCGCTGGCGGCGGCGGAAATCCTGCGGGATTTCCTGCATATTTGAGTCGGCCTTGGCCGGGGCCAATCTGGCGTCAGTCGTCCATCATCCGCAGTTCATTGCGCAGGATCGCGGCGAGTTCGTAGTTCTCCGCATCCAGCGCGGCCCGCAGGCGTTCCTGCAATTCGACTTTCTGCGAGGCGGGCAGTTTGGGCACCAG
>CAMPIL010000299.1 GCA_946886375.1 uncultured Phycisphaerales bacterium | reverse complement strand
ATTGTTAGCGAAAACACAATATGTCGCGGTCGCTCGATATGGCTGTCGCTAAGAAGCAGCCGGAATCGCGAGGTCTGGGAGTCCTTGCACGCATGCGCAGGGCCGTGCGCATCGACAATTGGACCAGTGAATGGGCAGCGTGGAGTGTGTCCGCCCCCATTGTGCTAAGCACACCTTCCCGATACATCCATTTTTAGCGAAAACACGATATATCGCGGTCGCCAAAAGACCGCTGTTGCCAAGAGGCAGCTGGAGCCTCGCGGCCTAGGTTTTCTCACATGCGACGTGCACGGACCGATGCACCGCGCAGTGTGGAGTCCTTCTGACAGCAATTGCGGACGCGTACGCCCCAATACATCCATTTTTAGCGAAAACACAATGTATCACCGTCCAGGCGTCACCGAGTGTCTTTGCGAACGATGATTGCCAGCGACGGCTCCGAACGATGGCTGCGAACGATGATTGCCAACGAGGACTGCGAACGATGGCTGCGAACGGCAACCGCGCGTGCATTCAACACCCAACCCAATCATCCATCGCCGGCAGTCCATCTGCCAACCAATGCGCATGGCCACCTTTTTGCACGTGATCTCTGGCGCGTTGCGGCTGCCGGCGTTTGATTCGGCGTTGCAATTCGCATCGTTCGTACAAATCATTGTTACGCCGCCGCGCCCCGGTGGTGTCGTTGTGCTGCATTCCTCCGCGAAGTCCGTGGCGGATCGGTGAAGGCTGCGACGTTGCGCTCGCTCGCGGTACAATCCGCGAATGAAAGCGGTCGTTATTACCAAGGAAGGCTCTCCCGTCGCTGCCAATGTGCGAGTTGTGAGCGATTGGCCCGAGCCAAAAGCCGGACCGGGTGAGGCGGTGGTTCGCACCCACGCCTCCGCGATGAATCAACTTGATCTGCACGTCGGCCGGGGCATTCCCGGCATGGGTCTCACCTACCCGCGCGTGAGCGGGTCCGACGGCGCCGGCGCCATCGAGTCCGTCGGCGATGGCGTGGACGCATCATGGATCGGCCGCCGCGTTCTGCTCAACGCCCAGATCCCCAAGCCCGATCCGATGATTCCCGGCGTCACACCCGCTGCGCCAGATCGAATCATGATCGGCGAACACATCAACGGCACAATGGCGGAGAAGTTCACCGCGCCCATTGCCAATCTCCTTGACATCGGCGAAACCGATCCGGTGCAAGCGGCGGCGTTCGGCCTCACGCATCTCACGGCGTGGCGCATGCTCTGGAGCCGAGCGCGCGTTCAGCCCGGACAGTATGTGCTCATCACCGGCATCGGTGGGGGCGTCGCGCTGGCCGCGCTCAACATCGCGCGGCATCTGGGCTGTCGCACCATTGTGACCAGCCGCCATCAGTGGAAACTTGATCGCGCGCTCACTCTCGGCGCGCACCACGGCGTGCTGGATACCGGCGATGACTGGTCCAAGGCGGTGCGCGCCAACACCGGCAAGCGCGGCGTCGATGTTGTCATCGATTCCACAGGCAAGGCCGTTCACATGGCATGTATCAAGTCGTTGGCGCGTGGCGGCATCTTTGTCACATGCGGCACCAGCGCGGGGGCCGATGCCACCACCGATCTCGCGCGAATCTACTGGAACCAGTTGAGCATTCTCGGCTCCACAATGGGCGACATGAACGAATTCCGAGAGGTTTTTGCCTTGTTGAGAAGCGGCGCGATTCAGCCCGTCATTGACCGGGTTTTCGCGGCCGATGACGCCTCCAGGGCCTACGCCCGGCTGGAATCGGCGGAGCAATTCGGCAAGATCGTGATCAAATGGCCGTGAATCCAGCGGATTCCGCCGATCTGGTTTCGTTCGGGTTGATTGCAGGGAACTGAATCAGCACCGGGTGAAAGCGGGCGGATTCCTCTTCCATATTGCTCTGCCGCAAGGTATATTGCTGGTGCAGCGTCCGCCAACGTTGCATCTGCGGCTTTCCCCGACGCGAACGAAACGGGGTAGCCCAAGAGAGAGAGGCATGAAGAGAGACCGCCAACATTTTGTGCGCGCGAAATCCGCGTCCGGATCGTGGCTGCGTTTTGGTCGTCGGGTGCTCATCCTGTCGATCGCGTTCATCGTGGCGATGGAACTGGTCGCCCGACACATCATCGGCCTGGGTGATCCGGTGTTGTACCGGGCCGATGCGCAGATTGAATACCTGCTCGCGCCGTCCAGCACCTACCACCGTTATGGTCACGTCATTCGCTGCAACGCCTACTCGATGCGCAGCGATGACTTCACCGCGCGCAAGCAGAACGATGCTGAACTGCGCGTCATGGTAATCGGCGACAGCGTTGTGAACGGCGGCGCGGCGGTCGATCAGAACGACCTCGCCACCGAACTGCTCAAGCGAGAACTGAGCGCGAAACTCAACCGCCCGGTGATCGTGGGCAACATCGCCGCGGGCGGGTGGAGTCCGGACAATGAACTGGCCTACGCGCGGCAGTTTGGATTGTTCGATGCCGATGTGGTGATCGTCGTCTTGAATACATCCGACCTTGTCGATCCGCCGCTCAAGGGATCGCTGGGCCCGGACACTCCGGTGCGCAAGCCAGTTCTCGCGTTGGAGGAGGCGGTCCGCCGCGGCCTGCCCTGGCTGACCTCGAAACTCGTTTCGCCGGCTCCGATCAGCGAGGGCGAACTGAACCAGATCAGCCGCGACCAGTTGAACGCGCTGTGCGAACTGCTGGAACTCGCCAAGTCTTCCGGCGCGAATGTGCTTGTCGTGCAGCACGCCAAGCAACACGAAGTCGGGCCGGACATGACCGGCCGCCACTTTGAACTCGCCCAGGCGGTGCGCGAATGCGGCGTTGAATCAGTCTTCACAGGCCCGGCGTATGAACGAGCCGATGACCGGCGCGGCGGAACGCTCTTCCGCGACGAGATTCACCTCAACACGCGCGGCCAGCAGGTGCTCGGTCAGGTGCTCGTGGACAACGTGATGCGATTGCAGAACGCAGACCAGCGCTTCGCGGCACGCGGCGCCTGGCACCTGGCGTCGGCGCGAATGCCGTAGCAGTCGCTTGGCGAATCGGCTATCGTCATGAACATGCCCCTATTTCGAGGGTTTGCGCATGACCTACGCACCGCACGATTCGTCCAGCATTGACTCGATCCTCCAGGAAAAGCGTCTGTTCAATCCGCCTGCGGATTTCTCGCAGTGCATCGGCGGGGCATACGTCAAATCACTGGATGAATACCGGCAACTCCATCAGCGATCGATCGAGGATCCGGCTGGGTTCTGGGACGAAACCGCGCGACAGTTCGACTGGTTCTCGCCCTGGTCCAAGGTGCTCGAATGGAACGTGCCCGATGCGAAATGGTTCATCGGCGGCAAGACCAACATCTGCCACAATTGCGTCGATCGGCAGGTGAACGCGGGCCTGGGTGACCAGGTCGCGATCATCTGGGAAGGCGAGCCGGAGATCATCCCATCATCGCTCGCGCGCGATCAGCATCACGGTCATGAAGTGCGCAGGCTGACCTACAGCGACCTGCTGCGCGAGACGTCGAAACTGGCGAACGTGCTGAAGAAACTAGGCGTGAAGAAAGGCGATGTCGTCACGCTGTACATGGGCATGGCCCCGGAACTGGCGATTGCGATGCTCGCCTGCGCGCGGATCGGCGCGGCCCACTCCGTGATCTTCGGCGGGTTCAGCGCGACCGCAATCGCCGACCGCGTGAAGGATGCCAATTCCAAGCTCATCATCACCTGCGACGGCGCGTGGCGGCGCGGCAAGGTGGTGCCGCTGAAGGACAACGTTGACGCCGCATGCGCCGATGCGCCATCCATCAAGAACGTCATCGTGTACAAGCGATGCGACAATGCTGTCCAATGGACCAGCGGCCGCGATCACTGCTGGCACGACCTGATGAAGGATTCATCGGACCATTGCCCGTGCGAACCCATGGACAGCGAGGACATGCTCTTTCTGCTGTACACCTCCGGCTCCACCGGCAAGCCCAAGGGCATCATGCACACCACCGGCGGGTACATGGTCTTCACCGCCACCACCGCGCGATATGTGTTCAATCTCGTGCCTGATGCAGGCCAGGTGTATTGGTGCACCGCGGACATCGGCTGGGTGACGGGGCACTCCTACATCGTGTATGGCATTCTGCCCAACCGCGTGCCGAGTTTCATGTACGAAGGCGCGCCGAACTTCCCGCGCGAAGACCGCTTCTGGGACATCATCGAGCGGCACAAGATCACGCAGTTTTACACCGCGCCCACTGCCATTCGCGCGTTCATGAAATGGGGCGATGAGCACCCCCGGAAGCACGATCTCTCTTCGCTCAAGGTGTTGGGAACGGTTGGCGAGCCGATCAATCCCGAGGCGTGGATCTGGTATTACGAAACCATCGGCTGCAAGCGATGCCCGATCGTGGATACCTGGTGGCAGACGGAAACCGGCGGCCACATGATCACGCCGCTGCCCGCCGCCACGCCCGCCACGCCCGGCAGTTGCACGCTGCCGTTCTTCGGCGTTGAT
>CAMPIL010000298.1 GCA_946886375.1 uncultured Phycisphaerales bacterium | reverse complement strand
CGAACAACTCCTCGCCTCGGCGCAAACGCGTGGCGATGCGGATGACGTTCGGGAACTGCGCGCCTTCCTCGACAGCAAGATCAACTTCCAGCGCGGCAACGAAATCGACGAGCGTCGCCAAGAACAGCGCCAGTGGCTTTACGCTGCAGGTTGGCGCATTTCGCGAAAAGAAGCGTGCCCAGCAGGCGGCTGAGGAATCCCAGCGGCTGGCGGATCGCGATGGGCTGGGCAAGGTGCGGATTATCTCGCGGCGAGATGAACGTGGCTCGCAGATGTATCTCGTGCAATTCGGCAGTTTTCCCACCCGCGATGCCGCCGCCGCCGCTCGAACCAAACTTGGCCGGTTGAATTACATCGTCGCGCTCTCTTCAGTCGCATCCTGATTTCAGTGCTTCGATCGTTGGGAGCCGCAATCCCGACCATTTTTCGCCCGATTCACAGCGATGCTGCGTCTAGAATGCTGCCGCCATTGCTGCGGCTGTTTCATTCATGCGGTGCATCGCGTTCATCTTCGGCGTTTTCCTCAGCGCGCATGTGGCGGCTCAAACGACGCAGCCTGAAGCGAGCGAGAGTGAATCCGGTCCGCCAGCCCCGCAACCCCAGGCCACTCCGAAAGTCGCCGTCGGCTTGCTAACGCCGATTCCCGAAACAGGGGGGCTGCCGCCGATCTATTCCAAGTTGTACGAGATGACCGCGGAAGAACTGCGTCACCGTGCGGCGGCTCGCGAATACGGCCGGCAGATTCGCCAGATTCGGCACAAGCACTTCGGATCGTTGAAAGCCGAGAAGATTCGCAAGCAGGGACTTGAGCAACTTGCCGAGTTCACCGATCCCGCCGCGTTCGCGCCGATGATCAAGGAACTTCAGCAGGATCAGGACGACGTTCGCCTTGCAATGCTCGATCACTTCGCGAAGCAGGGCGATGAAGGCCAAGCCGCGCTGGCGTGGGTTGTGCTGTTTGACAAGGACGCCGCGATCCGCAACGAGGCGCTTCGCCGCATGACAACGCCCGCAAAGCAGCCGGTGTTGTATCTGGTCGATCAGGCGTTGCGAAGTCCCAGCGCCGACGCCGCCAACGCCGCCGCCGTGCTTGCCAATACGCTTCATATTGTGCAGGCGATTCCACTTTTGATTTTCGCTCAAGCCAATGTCACGCAGACCAACGATGAACCGCAAGGCGACATCGCGTGGATTGCGATCCAGACGCAGCGTGCGTATGTCGCTGGCCTGCAGCCGGTGGTGGGGGACAACAGCGGTGGATTTCAACCGATCATCGGCGTGGTAAGCGAAGGCTCGGTGCTGCGCATCGTCGATGCGGTGGTCATCGAGTACCGCACAGTTGTTCATTCATCGCTTGTGAACATGACATCACTGGATTGGGGGCAGCCCACCGAGCCGATGGGTTACGACCTCCGCGCGTGGTGGACGTGGTACAACGATGTGTACCTGCCCTTCAAGCGCGAACAGGCCAAGACCGCGGAGAACGGCGGGGCAGGACAAGTCAAATCGCAAGATTGAAGGTGATGGGGGCAACAGCGCGCCGCGGCGTTTCCACGCATTCGCGCATTCCGAGGGGGCGGAACCCAGTCGGCGCGCGAAAGCGCTGCCTCCCGTTCCCAGAACGCGCCGGAACGACCTGTCGCTTCACTCCGATTGCAAATCCTCATGTGCCGTTGCGGTGCGCGGACTACGCCGGGTTGCCCAAGGCGGCGCGAAGGGGGGCCAGATGCGCTTCGTACTTCTCGTACCGCTTCACCGCTGATGAATACATCGGCTTGTTCACCTGATCGTAACTCAGCGTCAACACATCACGCTTCACCTCGTGAAACTTCATGCAGCGGTCGTCCCATTCCAGGCCCAGGAAATCAATCAGCCGCCGAATCTCCTTCTCAGGCTCTGCGACGAGCGTCTCATACTCCACGTGCAGAATCGGAATGTCCAGCGCCGCCGTCCAGTGCTCCATCAATCGCAGATGCTGCCGGTACGCCAGCCCGAGATTGGAAAGGTTTGTCGCATACGGATGCGAACGCGGGTCCAGCGATGCCATGAAGCACGAAAAGCAATTGTCCATCGCCTCGCGCTGCACGTGAATGACCCTGGCCTTGGGAAACAGCAACGCCACCATCCCCAGGTAGCGATAATTCAGAAGGTGCTTGTTGGCGATGCGGCTCGCCGTGCGATTTCTGGACTTCAGTTCCGCCAGATATTCCTCCGCCAGCGCATCGGCGTGCGCCTGCGTGAAATCGCCCAGGCACATTGGATATCGCTGGAACGAACCAATCCGCTCGGGCAGGTTCACGACGATGTCCTGAAATTCAGTGATCTCGCCCGCGCCAAACGCCTTGGGGTGCGCGTGAATGATCTGCTCCACCAGCGTGCTGCCGGAGCGCGGCATGCTCGCGATGAACACCGGCGCTTCCGACGCATTGCTGGCGCGCGGCAATCTCGCCATGTTCTCCGCCGAAAACAGCGAGATGATCTCATCCACCTCAGCCACGTACTTCGCCGGATCAAACGGAATCGCGGTGATCTCGTTGCTCTTGGTGTACGCCTCAAACGCCTTGGCGTAGTCGCCAAGTTTTTCGTATGCCTTCGCGATCAACTCCAGCAGAATGCGGCGGTTGACCAGGTCCAACTGCCGATCGTTGAGGTGCCTGGCCGCCAGAGCAATGCACTCCTGATGCTCGCCGGCCGCCAGTTGCGCCTGGGCGTACACCATCGCCATGTACCCGTCTTCACGACCCGCGGCGATGTACGGCTCCAACAGTGCGCGGGCCTGCTCGTGCTGGCCCCGTCGCATCAGCACATTGGCCTTGCCGGAAATCGCCAACGCAAATTCCGGGTTGGTCTTCAGCACGCGGTCGTAGGTGCGGATCGATTCATCAAACTGCCCCTGGCCGATGCGCATGCGCGCCATGTCGGTCAACAAGCCCGGATCATTCGGCTTGATCGCAAGGCACCGCTTGATCTGCGTGATCGCCTCATCATACTTGCCGATGAACGCAAGACTCACCGCCAGCATGTGCATCAGGTTGGGGTCTTTGCCCTGCTCCTGAAGCAGGGTTTTCACCAGCACAACAACCTTGCCGTACTCTCCCACGGCGAACAACTGGTACGCCCTTTGCCGCTGCACCGCGCCCTGAAAGTCTGTGCTTGTCACAGCGGCTCTCCCAGCGATTCCTTCAGCGGACCCAGAAACTCCTCGTACCGCTTGTAGCGCATCACCGCCGTCTTGAAGATCGGCTTGCGAACCTGATCTGAACTCAACGTCATCACCTTTCGATCCACCTCGTAGTAGCGCAAGCACCGATCATCCCATTCCAGGCCGCAAAAGTCGATGATGCGGCGGATCTGCCCCTCGGTGTCCTCCACCAGTTCCTCGTAGCAGACCTCCAAAATCGGCGTCTTCAGCACCTCGCGCCAGTGCGTCATCAGCCGCTCGTACTCACGCCAGACCAGCCCCACGTGACGCTGGTCGGCGATCCACGGAAACTGCGCCGGCGATAGCGCCGCCATATAGCACGCCAATCCATTGTCAATGCGATTGCGGCGAATGTGAATCACCCGCGCGCCGGGGAACAACATTTCAACCATGCCCAGGTGCCGGTAGTTGATCAGGTGCTTGTTCACCACCCGCGTCGCGCCCTTTCCCAGTTTCCTGCACAGGGTCAGATACGATTCACTGAACTGGTCCAAATGCGGCTGCCGCAGGTCTGCGATGCACGCGGGATAGGTCTGGAACGACTCGATCCGCTCTTGAAGATTGCCGACCAGGTTGTGCAGGTCATCGTGCTCGCCGATTCCCACGGCCTTGGGGTGCGCGTGCAGAATCTGCTCCACCAACGTGCTGCCGGAGCGTGGCATGCAGGCGATGAACACCGGCAGTTCCGACTTGTTCTTCGCGCGCGGCAGCACCGCCAGGTTTTCCGCCGAGAACATGCCGATCAACTGATCGACCTGTTCGACATACTCACCGGGATGAAACGGCAAGCCGCCGCTGCCGTTGGCGCGGGTAAAGGCCGCAAACGCGTCGCCATATCGGCCGACCTTGTCGTAGATCCGTCCGATTTGAAGGTTCAGCATTCGCCGGGCCACGCGGTCGCGCTCCGGAACCGCCAGCAGACGCTCAGCCAGTGCAATCGCCTGGTCCTGCTGTCCTTCCTTTTCCATCGCCTTGATAAGCACGACCGCCAACCCGTCGTCGTCCGTCCCGGCCTTCATATATGGGTCCAGAAACTTTCGGGCCGCGTCGTAATCGTTCTTGCGCTCCAGGGCATCGGCTTTGGCCGCCACAGCCTCGATGTAGTTGGGCTTCAGTTCCATGGCCTTGTCATAGCGGAGAACCGCCTCGTCAAACCGGCCCATGGCCGCGTACACCCGCCCCAGGTCGTGTTGAAAGATCGGCTCATTTGGAAGGCAGCCGATGCATCGCTTGAGCAGCGCAGCGGCTTTCTCATACCTCGCTGCGGTGTACGAAACCAGCGCCAGCAGGCGGCTGGCCTGCAAG
>CAMPIL010000297.1 GCA_946886375.1 uncultured Phycisphaerales bacterium | reverse complement strand
GCTCCCAAGCCCGTCAAGGAAAAGATCTCCAAGGCCGACGCCGATGCGCTCAAGGCGAAGTTGGAAGAAGCCGGCGCAGCGGTCGAGATCAAGTAAGTACTTCAGCGATGTGCGAATTGAGAAGGGCCCAAGGCAACGCCTTGAGCCCTTTTCCTTTTTTTGCGATGCGATGGAGGGATGAACCGCTTGCGATCCGGCGCGAATTCGCCACGAGTCAGGTTTTGAAGTGCGTCCACGGGAACAGCGACATGAAGCCCAGCACGATCACCGGCAGAAACACGCCGACCGCCGGCGAAATGCCCGGCATTTCCACCATCATGCCGATCGCCGATCCCACCGTGGCGGGCACGGCCAGCGCGGCGCATTGCACGCTCTGGCGCAAGAGATTCGCCGGTTCGCGCAAGAGAAACGATGGCAGCGTCAGCGCCAGCACGAGCAGGCTGACCAGCACCGATGAAAACCGCGAATACCGATACCGCAGCAGCGCATCGCGCGCCTGCAGCATGGGCGTGTCGAGCATTTGAGAAATCTGGTTCAGGCTCAGCATCGCGGCGAACTGATTGAACCGGCGGACCATGATGACCTGCGGCGTGAGGTCGGTTGCATAGGTTCCAATGGGTTCTCGCAGCGACCCTGATTCCGCCTCGCCCGCCTGTGGATCGGGAACTCGCCACAGCGCCAGGCCTTCGCTCAGCGCCCATGCATTCTGCGGCTCAGACCAGGTCGCGCTCGCGGCGGTGATGCGGCGCACCGTTCGGCCGCGGTCATCGCGCTCCAGAATCGTGGGCGAAACCATCGTCTGCGTTTGCGGATCGTACGAAGGCGACTGGAACAGGCTCTTCTTGCCGTCGGGCGTGAATCGCAGTTCAAAACTGTCCACGCTGTGCTGGCCGATCTGTCCATAATCGCGCAGCAAGAGCGGAGCGACGCGCGGCAGGATCATTTCCTGATTGAACAGTTGCGCGATGCTCAGGGCGAACACGCCGATGAGAAACGGCATTGCCACTCGATACAGGCTCACGCCTGAGGCCATCACCGCCACCAGTTCTCGATGCCGGTGCATCTGCGCCAGGGTGAAACCCATCGCGCCAATCGCCACCAGGCCGTGCAGGTAGGCGTAGAACTGGAACAACCGCGGCGCCTGGTAGTCAATGATCAATCCTACAAGACTGAATGAGAACCGCAGCACCCCGCCGTCGGGTCCGGCGACAAGGCGGGCGACATCCACGAATCGATCCAGCCCCAGAATCACGTCGATCGCCGCGCCGAATATAAAGAGCAAAAGAAACAGCAGCGCGAAATTCGTGGTGAAGCGAACGAGGATATAGCGGTCCAGCAGCAGCACTGATCGGTTCCTCTAGTGGCGTGACACTCGCCAGTACGAATACACGCACATCGCCAGCAGCATGACGTTGCCCGACCACATCACCCCGTGTCCCAGCGCGCGGCCATCGCGCAGCAACTGCTCGCCTGCGGAAATCAAAATCAAGTCCGCCACCGAGGGCAGAAACGCCAGAACGTAGGTTGTCAACGGATAACTGTTCCGCAGCCACATCGGCAGCAACGCCCCCAGCGCCAGCAGCAGCAGCGCGGTTGCGGACAGCGCGTAGCGGTTCAGCAGCCGGCCTGTAATTTCGCGATTGAGCTTTCGGATCGCACGCGTGAGTTCCGCGGACTTTTGCTTCACCAGATCGCGGTTGATCGATCGTTCGCCTGCCTGCGCCAGCAGTTGATCGCTGGAAAAATTCGAGTAGTCCTCGTACGCCGTGTCCTCAAGCCGCATGTCCGACAGCACGAGCCGGCCGCGCTGATTGGCGGCTCCATTCTGCTGGCGAAGGTTGTTGACCTTGTGGTTGCCAAGTTCAAGATCGAACAGCGAAGGCCCCGGCTCGCGATTGGCCGCAGGCGTCAACTGCGCCGACTCGGCTTCGAACCGCAGCGTCGCGTTGTCGCCTTCAAACTGGATGATTTCAATGCCCTTGTCGCGCGTGCCGGCAAATCGTCCTTCCGGCGTCATCCGCGTTGCATGCACCACCCATCGCCGGCGGATCGACGCATCGCCCGGGCTTGAACCGATCAACTGCAACTGCCCATCGCTGCGCAACCGTGCGTCGATCACGAAGCGCATGCGCGCATCCTGAATCGCGTCTCCCAGCGCTCGCTTGGCACGAATCACCGGGCCGTAGCCGTCGGGGTTTTTCCGCAGCGCGATCATCTGCGCGCGCGTGAGGGCCTTGGGGTTTTCGCGCAGCGGGCTGGGAACAATCACCGGCCGCGGCGGCTCGAAACGCTCGGACCACACCAGGTGCCCGGTCTGCGCGTTCAGGGCCACCGCATCGGTCATGACCATCTTCAGGTACGTCTGGTCCTCGCGGCGGTATATGTCCACCACCGCGCGCACTGCAGTCACGTCCGTCTCGACGCGGCCTTTTGCATCCAGTTCGGCGGCAGCCACGTTGACCAGAAACATGCGCGAATCCGGACCGTTCGGGCCTTCAGGCGCGTGCGAAACCACCAACCGGTCTGCGTAGACCTGCAAGCGTCCCATCTGGAACGGCTCGCCTCGATCGATGCACACCTGAAACGCCCGCGTCACGTCCGTGGCCAGGGTCTGCACGATCATCGACCAGAACTGCGGAATCACCGATTGCGTCAGCACGATCATCAGAATCATCAGCGCAATCCCCAGGCCTACTACCGGAAGCAGAATGCGCCAGTAACTGATTCCGCTGGCAGCCATTGCCTGGATTTCGTTGTCAGTCGTCAGACGGAAGAACGACAGCGTTGTGCCAAAGCCCGCGGCGAAGGGAAGCGCGAACTGGAGCATGGGTACGATGGCCAGGCACAGGTACTTGGCGGTCTGGAATGCATCCAGCAGGACATCGTTGGCCAGCGGCTTGATCGTCGCGCCGAAAGCGATGACCGTGACCAGGATCAACGTGGTCAATCCGATGACCCGAAGCAGGTCCTTCAGAATGTAGCGATACAGCGTCCAGGGCATCGGGCAGACACGCGGCGAGTGGCGAGCGGCCGCCATGCTACATGATCCGACGCGATTTTGACGGCGATTGTGCCTGGAAGCGAGGCGATGAAATATCGGCCTCAGCGTGGCGCTTTGCGTTGGGTTTGCAGGCTGAAACGTCTGGCGCGCTGCGTTTATGGGCCGTTTGCTCCCGCCTGGCTTGGCCCGGAGCGGCGGGGATTCGATTGATAATCATGGGAAGTTCCGTATCGAAGCGGCTCGGGCCTTGTTGAGGGGAGTATCGCTTTGCCAGTTTCGCGCAGACATTTCAGGCCAGTTGGGCGTCGCGGCTTCACGTTATTGGAGTCGCTGATGGCCGCAGGCATTCTGCTGGTCGTCGTTGTTGCCGTCACATCAGCGGTAACCGCCGGCCAGCAACAGGCATTGGAGGCCAAGCAGCGCATTGCCGGCACCCTGGCCGCCGAGGAACTCATGGGCCGGCTGATCACGCTCGCCTACGACACGCTGCCGGGGTGGAACGGCCACACCGAAGCGTGCGGCAGCATGACCAACGTCGCGGGCCAGCCCATGCCCGAGAGTTTCGACGGCATCGGCCGCGACGTGCAGGTCACCACGTCGCTGAAGATCATGGAGGATCTGGACGTGAAGGTGCGCGGCCGGTCGATTCGCGTCCGCGCGTTTGAATACACCGGCCGAACACTGGCCGACATCACTCGATTCGTCCCGGAGCCACAATCGTGAAGCGCGGCCTGAGTCTTCTGGAATTGATCCTGGCCCTGTCGGTCACGGCGATTGTCGCGCTGGCAATCACAGGCATGATGGGCGCTGTATCCACCGGCGTGGAAGGCCGGCGCGACACGCGGTCGGTCCTCGTGCTGGCGAACGCGGCAGCGTCGCGGTTGTCGTCGTACGTGGCGCCCAGTTGCTGCATTCTGAGCGTGGGCGGTTCGGACATAACGTTGTGGTTCAACGACTCTCGCGAAAGCGATACTGTGCATGCCACGGAAATCCGCTGGCTGACGTTCGACTCCGAAGCAGGGACGCTGGCCGTGAATTACGTGGAGTTTCCGTCCGCGTGGAGCAAGGCCGCATGCGATCTTGCGGATGAAGAATACGCTGCCGACGCCAGCTGGGCCGGCGTGCGCGCCAAGTACCAGGGGAGCGGATGGCTGGCCAGCCGCATTCTGGTGGATGATCTTGCCAGCGTGACGATTTTGAAGGACCAGGCGACGGCGCAAGCCAGTCGATTCCTGAGTTTCGAACTCGGATTTGAAACCAAGACTGGCGTCGTGCCGGTCACGGTCGCCGCCGCCATCACTCAGCACAATTCTCCGTCTTCGTGAAAGGAGCCGCTCATGCGCCGCCTTCAATCTCAACATTCTCGACATCGTGGCGTGGCCATGCTGCTGGTGATGATCAGCCTCATGACCGCGACGATTCTGACGACGGCGTACCTCGCCAGCCGCGACAACTCCACGGCGATCGGCGAGAATGTCGCTAACACCACCGCCGCGCGCTGGGCTGCCGACACGGGCGTTGAACTGGCCA
>CAMPIL010000296.1 GCA_946886375.1 uncultured Phycisphaerales bacterium | reverse complement strand
GTCATCCACCAGCGGCTCGATGACGTTGAATGGAATGCACAGGCTCATCGTGCCAGCGCGATTGGTCATCTTGATTTCAAAGCCAATGACCACGACGACTTCATTCGGCGGCACAATCTGAACGATCTGGGGATTGGACTCCATTTCACCCAGCCCGAATTCAATCTTCTTCACGCTCTCCCACGCTTCGCACAACGCGCCCATGCCTCGATTCAGAATGCGCTGGATCAGGCGTGTCTCGATGAGCGTCATTGCCCGCTGGGGGATGAACAGTTCCTGGTTCGAACCGCCAAGCAGCCGGTCAATGATCGGGTAGATGATCAGCGGTGAAAGTTCCAGGCACATCTGGCCGTCCAGAGGCGGACAGTTCACCAAATTGAAACTCGTCGGATTCGGCAGGCTGGCGATGAACTCGGAATAAGTCATCTGCTCGGCGTGCGCGATGCGAATTTCCACGATCGTCCGCAGGAAGCCCGACAGCGATGCGCCAAAGTTCCGCGCAAAGGTTTCGTGCAGCGTCTGCAGCGCCCGCATCTGGTCCTTGCTGATGCGCTCGGGCCGCTTGAAGTCGTAACCCTTGATCTCCACGTCGTCCAGATCGCGCCGATAGCGCGAGAAAATCTGCGCCTGGTCGCGGTCCTCCTCCACCTCGCCGCTGGAAACGGCGCTGAGCAGGGCGTCAATGTCGGCTTGGGCCAGAACGTCGGTCATGCGCGGTCGAGTCAGATCAGGGCGAGTACGGCTGGAGCCGGTGAATCACCGGGATTGCGGGAATGCCCTGAAAACCACGGCAGTTGTTCTCCATGTCGCAGCCCGATCCGTTGCATCGGCAAGGGCGGACGGCGTACCCTGTTGGGCCGGTCGCGGGATTCCCGTTGGTTTATCGGAGCAACCACAGGCCCGGCTTGAGGCTATTGGCTGCCGAACGACCCCCGGTCGATCTTGGAACTTCACTGATGACCCTCTTCGCACGTTTGATTGCCGCCTTTGTGATTGTGATCCTGCTGGCGCCCGCGCATGTTTTGCTGGCCCAAGGCGGCAGGAATAACCCGGCCCAAGGCTTCTCCAACCCTCTGGCCCAGCAGCCATCCTTCGGCGATTCGCGCGATCGCGTTTCCGTTTCGGTCAATGCTGACAACAATCAAGTCGCACCGGGCTCCAACGCCGTGCTTGCCCTCGTTTTCGACCATCAACCCGGCTGGCACATCTGGACCAACCAAGGCAACACGCCCGCAGGCATGGCAGTTTTCGACGGAGCCATTCACACCGAAATAAAGATCACCACACCGCCGGGCTCGCCACTGCGTGCGCATGAAGCGTTCATCCAATGGCCGCAGGTGCACGCGGCTCAGGCCGATGTGGGCGAGGGCCCGAAGAACTACGCGGTATTCTCCGACCGCGCAGTCGCGTATGTCCCGCTCACCATCGCACCGGACGCCGCGCTGGGAACGGCTGAGGGTCGGGTTGTTGTTACGTTTCAATCGTGCAACGAGCAGACGTGCCTGGCGCCGGTCTTCGATCATTCGATTCCGGTGAAGTTCGAGATCATCGCGCCCGCTGATGTAGCCTCGCGACCTTCGACAGTGGACCCTTCGGTGTTCAGCGATTTCGACCCCAGCGTGTTCGGCCGCATCGCCGCGGCCGGCCCCGCCGCCTCGTCGGCAAACTCCGCTACCCCAGAGACATCACCATCGAACGCTGCGACCGGCCGTTCTTCCAACGGCGGAACGTTCTTCGGCGTCTCGCTGCCGCGTGCTGACGGCGCACTGGGCGTGGTGCTGTTGATTGTGCTGTCGATGCTCGGCGGGTTCATCCTCAATCTCACGCCATGCGTGCTGCCGATCATTCCGATCAAGATCCTCACGATCAGCCAGCACGCCGGTTCGCCTGGCCGAAGCATGGCGCTTGGGTTGTGGATGGCTGCGGGCGTGATCGCATTCTGGGCGGCGATCGGCGCGCCAGCCGCACTTTTCTCCGCCGCCGCCGACCCCTCGCGCATTTTCGGCATCTGGTGGCTCACCGCGGGCATCGGCGTGCTCATCGCCGTCATGGGCGTTGGCATCATGGGGCTGTTCACCATCCAACTGCCCGCCGCCGCGTACGCCATGAACCCCAAGGCCGACACCGGGTGGGGATCGTTCCTCTTCGGCGTGATGACTGCGGTGCTGGGCCTGCCGTGCTTTGGCTTTGTCGCCGGGGCGTTGCTTGTCGGTGCGGCCACCATGCCCGCCGCACTAATCATGACCATCTTCACCTCGCTGGGCGTGGGCATGGCTTTGCCGTACCTGGTCCTGTCAGCAAAGCCTTCACTGCTTAAGCACATTCCGCGCACCGGGCCGGCCAGCGAACTGGTCAAGCATGTGATGGGATTGCTGCTCTTGGCGGCAGGCGCGTATTTCATCGGATCAGGTCTGATCGCGCTGGTAAGTCTGCACCCGTATCTCGCCCGGCAATTACATTGGTGGATCGCGTCGCTGTTTGTGGTGGCGGCCGGCCTGTGGCTGATTGTGCGAACGTTTCAGATCACGCACGGCCCAGCCAAGCGCATCGCGTTCACGGTCATTGGCCTGTGCATTGCAACGCTTGCGGTGCTGTATTCGATGGACTCCACCGCCAAGGCGAAGGCGGATTGGGAAGTGCGACAGGCCGCGCTTGCCGCATCCAGCGGCGGGTATGCAGTGGGCGCGTGGAACGACTTTTCGCCTCAGGCATTCGAGAAGGCCCGCGAAGATCAACGCACCGTGGTGCTTGATTTCACCGCAGAATGGTGCTTGACGTGCAAGGCCCTCAAGGCCACGGTGCTCAACCGTGAACCGGTCAAGTCTGAACTGGCCAAGGACGATGTCGCGCTGTTCACCGTGGATGTCACCAGCAGCGGAGCGCCGGGTTGGCAGCGGCTTCGCGAACTGGGCAAGACCGGCATCCCATTGCTGGTAATTTATTCGCCCGGCGTGGATGAACCCTGGCTGGCCAACGCATACACCTCCGATCAGGTTCTGGAGGCGCTGAAGCAGTCGCGCATTCGTCAGGTTTCCCGATGACGAGTCAATGTTTCCACGATTCGCCGATTGATCGCTCGTACTTCAGGCCGCACTCAGGCGGGAAGCGGCGCAGGCCCTCGGCACGCAACCGCGGCGCGTGATCGCGCTCGTACGCGGCAAACGCGTCGCGCGATGCAAAGTGATATCGCACCTCGCACCGCGCGGGGATGCCGTCGAATCGAACGACTTCTGCATCCAACGCGCCGGCGGCACACACCTCCGCAAGATGCTCCTCGCGCAGCCATTTCAGCCATTGCTCCGCAACGGCTGAATCCGGGAACGTGCAGGTGACGGTGTAAGCGAACATGACTGGACAATACATCAAGTTCGCCCGCCAAGTCTGCGCCGGCGGACCGGGCTGGCGAATCGCCACGCTTTTTTCGATGCACGACCTCACGCGGCTTGAACTGTCGATTCGCGCATGCAATGAATAAAATTTTTGCGGACCGCACAACGCGCGCAACCTGCTGTCGCCGCACGAGTTGCACTGCAAACATCCCAGATTCACAGCAAATTATTCTTTTCGGCCAGTGCAGATTTTCATTTGGCTTGCGTATTTCCCTTTAGGCGGCATGATTGTCTTGCCGTCACCTTCGGTTTTTCCAACCCCTGCCCAGAGAGGAACGGCATGAATCAACGTACGCCAATGAAGCAGTCGGCACTCACACACACACACACTTTTGCAGGCTCGCGCTGTTGGTGGCGCTGGCCGTGGGAGCGGTGATGGGTCTTGCGCTCCAGGCCAGCGCTGACCCGCCACGGTACCGGATCATTGTGATTGATCCGCCGGATGGCGTGGACATCGACAGCATCCCGGAGCCGTACATGGGCATCAACAATCGCGGAGAAGTCGTCAGCACCGTCAATGAAGAAAATGCCGTTTATCATCCCTTCGTTTGGCTTCCTGCCCGCAATGTTGACTACGGTGATGCGCCTGGCATGTCACCAGGCACCCACGAATTGCCTCTTGCGCTGGGCCGCACACAGGCTCTTCCGAGGAGGATCAATGTGAACGGCGTCGTGGTTGGCCGAGTGTTGACCCAGTTTGGCACATCCGCCTATGCGTGGAATCTCAGTACCGGGAGTCACGATTTCCTTCCCACGTTCTTGGGCGACGACATGCACAAGGAGGAAGCGTATGACATCAACGACGCGACTCCGCCGATCGTGGTTGGCAACGGATGGGTGACGATCGACCCATTCATCACGCGCGGGTTCCGTCAAGCGTACATCGACCCAGCGCCAGACCCGTACCCAGTCGCAGAGATTCTGGAGCCGGTGCTGTCGAACCACGATTTCGGTCAATCAACCGCGATCTCGAATTCTGGGTTTGCCGTCGGAGTCAGCGTGGATCAAAGCGGCTTCCCTGAATGCGGGCTGGAACAGGACGACCGCCGCGCTGGCACTTGGGGATCAGGTGCAAGCACGGCGAGCAATCTGAAGTCACTGGGCACGCCGCCTGTGGAGGCGATTACCCACCCGACCGGCGT
>CAMPIL010000295.1 GCA_946886375.1 uncultured Phycisphaerales bacterium | reverse complement strand
GTTCATCCATATAAAGGATGTGCGGGCTGGCGGCGAGGGCCCGCGCGATCGCCACGCGCTGCCGCATGCCGCCTGAAAGTTCGTGCGGATAGGCCTTTTCAAAGCCGGTCAACCCGACCATGTCCACGTAATGCTGCACGACGGGATCGCGCTCACTCGCCTTTTTCTTCAGCAGGCCGAAGCCGACGTTGTCGCGCACTGTCAGCCACGGGAAGATGCCGTTTTCCTGAAAGAGAAAAATCCGGCGCGGGTCCGGCCGCACCACCGGGCTGCCTTCCACGAGGACCTCGCCCCGGGTGGCCCGCAGGAATCCGCCGATGATGTTGAGCAATGTGGATTTGCCGCAGCCGGACGGCCCGACGATGCACACGAACTCGCCCTGGCGCACGCTCATGGAGACATCGTGCAGCACGTTGGTTTCTTCGCCGCGCCGCTTGCCGGGATACGTCATCCACACGTTGCGCACGCTGACCGCAGTTCGATTCTGAGTCGTGTTGCTGCTCATCGCGAAGCGTACCCCCACCGCACTTCATCGAAGCGCTCCAGCCTGCGCACGAGCAAATCCAGCACCAGTCCGATCAACCCGATCAACGCCATGCCCGCGACGACAAGGTCGTAACGCTTGCCCGCGTTGCGCGCATCGATGATGAGGAAGCCCAGGCCCGAATTGACCGCGATCATTTCCGCCGCCACCACCACCAGCCACGCCACGCCCAGCGCGATGCGCACGCCGGTGAGAATCTGCGGCAGGCACGCGGGGAAAATCACCCGCGCGAACAATTGCGGTTTGCTCAGGCCGAAGTTTCTCGCGGCGCGAACGTACACCAGTTGCATGTTCTGCACCGCCGCCATCGCCGCCACCGTGATCGGAAACACGCTGGCGAGGAAGATCAGGAAGATCGGCGAGCGGTCGTCCACGCCGAACCACAGAATCGCCACGGGAATCCACGCGATTGGCGAGATCGGGCGCAGCACCTGAATGATCGGGTTGAACGCATCGAACAACCGCGTTGACCATCCCAGCAGCAATCCAAATGGAATGCCGATGATCAGCGCGAGCGTGAACCCCACCGTCACTCGAAACAGCGACGCGACGATATAGCGCACCAGCCGCGAATGCTCCAGATACTCGATCGGCCAGCGGTGCCATGGCGTGCCCGGTTCAATCGCAGGCACCGGCCGCGCGAGTTCCATTGTCCCCTTCAACACCTCCGCAGGCGTGGGAAACAGGTCGCTTCCTGTCAGCCGCACCGCGCCGTGCCAGACCAGCAGCATCACGCCCGCGACGATGAGCGGGAAGACGATCTTGCGCACCCGGCGCGAAGATAAACCTGCCAAAATCGACATGATCGCTCCATCATACACCAACCTCAACCCCCATCCATCAGCCGGGTTTGCTTTGGGAAATTGGGTTTGACGAGGTGAAGATCAAGGCAAGCGGGGAAAGATGAAAAGTGCGCGATAACTTCTGCACTGACGCGTGAGCGGCGGCAAACTTCTTCCTTTTGAGGGAGAGGAAGATCAGCCTTCAGCAACTTCATGATCAATTTGATTGCGGCTTCGCCGATTGCGATTGGTTCTGCGGCTGCGTCGCAGGGGAAGCCGGCACGAGAGAGCCGGGCATCTCCCATGCATAGGGCTCGATGATTGCGTCATCGGCGACAAAACTCGCATCGCAGTAGTCATCGAAGTGCACAATGCCCTTGAGAATGCCTGACTGCATCGCGAGTTTTTCGATCTCTTCAAAGTCCGGTCTTCGCAGCTCCAGGTCGGTGTACTTGACGCGGTCCGGCGGCTTGCTGAGCACAAACTCCAACAGCCGGGGATGCTGGTTGTAGTAATTCTTCGCGACGAACTGCGAAGCCTGCATGCGGTGATCCATGGTCTGGTCAAGCCACTTGCCGCTCTTGGCGATGCCTTCGACAAGGCGCTGGATGGTTTCACGGTCGCTCATGATGACATCTTCGTGCACCGCCAGGACGCAGGAGATGAAGTTCGGCCAGATGTCCTTCGTGAGATACAGCACCCGGCCGTACCCATCGAGTTCGGTCTGGCCCATGAAGGGCTCGCCTGAAGTAATGGCATCGACAGAGCGCGTGGCCAGCGATACAGGCATGTCCGGCGGGGGCATTTCCACAATGGTGAGATCATCAATGCTCATGCCCGCATCATTCAGCGCCTTGAAGATCAGCAGCCGCTGATTGGAGTAGCGATTGGGAACAGCAACGACCTTGCCCTTCAGGTCCTCCATGCGGTAGATGCCGGAGTCCTTGTGGACCATGAGCGCGGTGCCGTCGCGGTGGCCGAGGTACACGATCTTGATCGGCACGCCTTCTTCGCGCAGTTTCATCGCCATGGGCGCGAGGATGAACGACGCCTTGGTGTAACCCGCGAGGAACGCTTCCTTGAGTTCCGGCCAGCCGTTGAACCGAATTGGCTCGAAGATGCCTTCGCCTTCAATCTGCGTGTTGATGAAATCCGTCACTGGGCAGGTCAGGTGGCATGTGACCGGCAAGAAGCCGACGCGGAACTTCTGGTGGGCTGCGGCTTTCGCCGGCGCAAAGGGGTTGATGCGCAGGTTCAGCCACCCGTGCAGAAGTGAAACCACAACGACCCAGACAACGGCGGCCAGCGTGACGGTGGTGCGAAGCGACATGCGATTCTGAGGCTCAAAATGGGCAAAGGATGACGCGGACGAGTTCCGGGGTTTCGGAGTCGAATCATTATAGATGAGGGCGCTGGGGACTGAATGGGAAAAGACGGAACCCCACTACCCGGGGCGAAACGCAGCACTCACACGTCGCAGGGTTGATGCAGTTTGAACACAATTATTGCTCCTGAGCATTCGAGCCGCCTGAAGGAGTTTCCATCGCACGGCAATGGCTCATCAATCGATCGATGGCTCACTGCCGGGCAGGCAAAGTTCAGCACAACCATCGCCAAGCCTGCGTGTCTGCAACCGCGCAAAGCATCGGTGAGGCATGACTCATCTGGCCGTGCCGGTCCCGCCTGCGTCGTCCGATTTCATCAACGATCTGTGCAATCTGGCTACTCCGCCGGCGACGAGGCACCGATCATTGCATAATCGCAATCGATCTCCTATTCTCATCACAGAACATCCAACTGCGGCGAGCCAACTCCGCCGCCCCGCTCCTGACAGGAGTTTCTGCATTGAAACAGCACACGCTACCCAATTGTTTTCACGTCCCGGCCGGCAAAGACCGCGATGGCGAACATCAACGCAAGATCTGGGGCCTCATCCCGCTCGCCACCAAAGTCTCATCCAAAGACACTGGCGGTTCGTTGTATATCTTCGAGCACCGCAACATGGGCAAGGGCGGACCGCCGAAGCACGTGCATCACGATCAGGATGAATGGTTCTATGTCATCGCAGGCGAGTTTGCCGTCGAAGTCGGCGATCAGAAGTACCGACTCAAACCCGGCGATTCGCTCTTCGCCCCGCGCCGGGTGCCGCACGCATGGGCCCACATCGCCGATACGCCTGGCACGCTCATTACCATCGCCAGTCCCGCAGATACATTTGAAACATTCCTCGTCGACACGACCAAGCACCCGACGCTGCCCAGCGAACAGGAGATCGCCAACGCTTTCGCAGCCCACAATATGACCGTGGTAGGACCGCCGCTGGCAATATGAATCATTGCGTCGCCGCGCTGCCTGCTGCATCACAAGGGCGTTCATCGCGACACCGGAATCGTCAGCACTGGCGCGGCGAGACTGCGTTCGCCCTGGTCCAGCCGCAGGCCGATCAACGTGCGAAGGATGATGAACGCCTGCTTGCAAGTGATCAATACGTGCAGCACACCATGAATCATCAGCGGCATCCTCGTGAAACAGGCTCGCATCTGATCATCGCATCTGATCGAAATCGGATCACACCAGGCCATCGAACATGCACGCACGCCTTTGCGTGCCTCATCGCATGCCGTGCACTCGCACTCAGGCGGGTTCGGCAGGCAATTTCACCTTCGGCAACATTTGCACAATCGCATCGCGATGGGCCTCATACTGCGGCGGCAGCATCAAACTCGAACCCAGAAGCTCGGCCGGTTCATCGACCGTGAATCCGGGCGCATCCGTGGCGATCTCGAACAACACGCCGCCGGGCTCGCGAAAATAGATCGAGTGGAAATATTTTCGGTCCATGACCGGCGAGACGTTGAAGCCCGCGTCGGCGACGATTTCGCGCCATTGTTTCTGTTGCGCATCATCAGGCGTGCGGAACGCAATGTGATGCACGATGCCGCCGCCCATGAGACCGTGGCGGGCGTCCGGCACGCAGAGCAGATTGATTGTTGAAGCGAAGTTCTCTGGCGATTCGGTTCTCGCGCGATACCGGAATCGGTTGCCTTCGCTCGCTTCCTCGAAGAATCCCATTACGCTCGTGAGCAGGTCCGCGGTGCGTTCGTAGCCTTCTTCGGAAATAGTGACGCTAGCGAAACCGCGGATGGCGTGCTCTTGCGGGACATCACTCTTCGCCCATGGATCGCCAGCAACCCGTTTCACGCCGA
>CAMPIL010000294.1 GCA_946886375.1 uncultured Phycisphaerales bacterium | reverse complement strand
GTTCAACACCATTGATGAACACCAGCGGCGTGAAGAACAGGCCCAGTGCGTAACCCTCTTCAACATCGTTTTGCACCAGCGCGAGCGTCGGTTGGCTCATCATCAGACTGGTGAATTGCCGCAGGTCGTAGCCCATTTGCGCGAGCGCCGCGTCCAATTCGGCGTCGGTGAAGCTGCCGCCGCGGTCAAACAGCCAATGGTGCATTTGCCAGAAGCCGTCGTTGCCGCGAAGCAAGCCCGCGGTTTCGGCGGCCCTGGCCGCCCAGCACGCGTTGCGGTGCATGTTGACGCCGACGTACTTGTTGCAGTCTGAACACAATGGAAAGTGCTTGGCGGAAACCGAAACGTCGTTGCGCTGCGCGACCAGCGCCCGCACCTGGCCTTCAAACGCCTTGCAGTCCTTGCACTGGTAATCGGAAAAGATCACGATGCGAATGGGCGCGTTTTCCGGCCCGATTCGCCAGCGGCCGGTGAATCCGCCCGGCGGGGCGTGTACCGCCAGCGATTCTGCCGCGGCCTTTCCACCGCCCTCATCGATGATGCGCTGAGTCGTCTCATCCAGATCGCGATCAGCTTTCGTCGCCAGCAATTGCCGATAGCGAGATTCACTCACCGCCAATACCACGATTCCTATTGCGAACGCCGTGCAGAACGTTGCCAATGACGGCAGGGTGCGATTGCGTGCCGCCGCGGAGTTTTCCACCACGATCCAGAATGCAAGGTTCGCTCCGTGTGCAATCAGGCAATAGGGACAGAAGTGTTTTTCAATTGCGATGACGGCAAGGAACCCCAGTGAAATCACCACGCCCAGCCGCACGATCCACTTGAACGCCGGCGACGCCGTTCCGCGTGCAGCGATCCAGCCGATGGCGACTGCCAGAAAGTACGCCAGCCCGACGGAAGATGTGGGCAGATTGAAGTATGGAACCTTGCCCCACACGCTGGCGGCGGCCTTGGCGCAGCCGCTTCCCACGCCGCAGCCCGGCAAGCCCATGACCGAGAAATGGTCCAGCGTCATCATCAGCGATGAGCCGGCGGCGAGCAGAACCAGAAGAAGGCCAAAGAGCCAAAGCGGAGACTTCACAGGCGATGCGGGCTCTCCCTTGGCGCGGGTCGCGTCGGATGGTGTGTGATTCTTCTTCATCGATTTGTGATACGAAGATGATTTAACGCGGGTGCGGGCGGTTTGTTTCAGCGGCGTTCGATCACATCCGCTGCGGCGCTTCAATGCCCAGCAGGTTCAAACCATCGGCCAGCACGCGGCGGGTCAGATCGCACAGGCGCAGGCGCGAGCGGCGGGTCGCTTCGTCTTCTGCTTTGAGCACTGGGCATGTCTGGTAAAAGGTGTTGAACACGTCCGCCAGGTCATACAGATATGTGCACAGCCGATGCGGTTCGAGGCTTCGCGCGATGTCGACCACCACTCCGCCATATCGCAGCAGCGCGAGGGCAAGATGTTTTTCAGCCGGCTGCACGATGTGAAGCTGGCCGGTAGACGCTTCTCGTGGCGAAAGCCCGCCCTTGGCGAAGATGGAGCACACCCGGGCGTGGGCGTACTGCATGTATGGCCCGGTGTTGCCTTCAAACGCGATCATGCGATCGAAGTTGAACACGTAATCGCGCACAAGATCGTTGGACAGATCTGCGTACTTCACCGCGCCGATGCCGACAGCCTTGCCGATGGCGTGCAACTCGGCCGGTGAAAGGCCATGCGTGGGCGCGGCGGGGTCGGCGGCGCGTTTCTTGACTTCTTCGACGCCGCGGTCGATGGCCTCGGTGAGCAGGGCCTTGAGCGTGACGTTTTCGCCGCTGCGGGTTTTCAGAGGTTTGCGGTCCTCGCCCAACACCGTGCCGAAGCCGACGTGAATGAGTTCCGCGCGGGCGCCATCGGGCGTGATGTCCCAGCGGATCATGTGGGCTGCGTCAAACACATCACGGAAGCGGTCGCGCTGCCGGGCATCGACCACGTACACCACGCGGTCGGCTCCCAGTTCCTGCACGCGGAAGCGAACGCCGGCGAGATCGGTGGTGTCGTAAAGAAACCCGCCATCGGACTTGCGGATCAACAGCGGCCGCTCGCGGTCGGGAAAGCGCACGACGATCGCGCCCTGGTCTTGCACAGCGATTCCGGCACGGACAAATGCGTCGACCACTTCCGGCAGTTGCTCGCGGTAGAACGACTCGCCGTGGTTATTGAGTTTTGTCAGGTCGATATTGAGCGTGACGAGCATCTCATTGACCGCACGCATGGTGCAGTCGATGAGTTTGTGCCAGTCGCGCAGCAGTTCCGGGTCGCCGGCCTGGAGTTTCACGAGCGTGCGCTTGGCGGCTTCAAGCGCTTCGCTGGCGCTGGCGCACTGTTCTTCGAGTTCAATGATGCGATGCGGCCCGGCGCCGAGCTCGATCGCCTTCGCCAAGCCGCGTACGTCGGCCTTGGTGGAAAGTTGCGCACTGCGGTAGGCAGCGTCAAGTTCTTCGAATTGCAGCGTGTCGAGGTTGACCTTCGCCTGGCGCAGTTCGTGCAGCACCATGGCGATCGGCAGGCCCCAGTCGCCCAGGTGGTTTTCGCGAAACACCGTTCGGCCGAGGCGTTCATACACGCGCGCCAGTGCGTCGCCGATGATCGTGGCCCGCAGGTGGCCGACGTGCAGTTGCTTGGCGACGTTGACGCCGCACATGTCGATGGCGACGGAGTGGCGATCGGTCGAGGGCTGCACGCCCAGCGCGGCGGAGTCCATTGCTTCCAACAGGCGAGCCAGCGCATCGGATTTCAGTCGGATGTTGATGAAACCCGGTCCCGCGACTTCCAGCGGTTCGGCGATGTCGGCCAATTCAGGGGGCGCGGCCGCGACGATCTTCTGAGCGATGTCGCGCGGCTTGCCCCCCACTTGCTTGGCCAGGCCCATCGCGGCGTTGGCCTGGTAGTCGCCGAACTGCGGGTTCTGGCTGGGCCGGATCGCCGGGTCGATCTCAGCGAACTGATCGCCCAGCGCGCTCACAATCGCCTGCCGCAGCACGCGGTCAAGCAGCGCGGCGGGGTCGGCGGTGTCGGGGATCTCGGCAACTTCAGAGCGCATGGCCCATGATTATAAGCGGTTTGAATCATCCATAGCGCAGCCCACCGTGCATCTTCGCCGTCATGACCTCTCACTGCAAAAACCGGCTGCGCACATCGTCCGTCGGCATCATGCAGGCATCGCGCTTGCCGAACCACCGGTAGCGGTTACGCGCGATCCATCGGTACACCGCATCGCGCAGCGGGCGCGGAACAATCATGAACGCATACAGCAGCGACCAGGGAAAACCCAAGCCGCGCAGCACGCGCAACGCTGCGGTTGATCGAAGATGAGCCTGGCCATCCTCGATCAGGACAAAGGACTCAAGATCCGTGGTGGAGAGGCTGTGCTCGCGCAGCAGTCGCTGGCCCGCCTCTGATTGAAGCGCGGCCAGTTTGAACCTGCCGGGCGATGGATCATGCCGGATAACAAATCGCACGACCGCGCTGCACAGGTTGCACACGCCGTCGAACAACACCACGGGCTGGCCTGCGATGGATGCTGCCGAGTGGCGCTTGGGCGGCTGCGTGATTTGGGCGGTCTCGCCGCGTGCCATGTTCGATCATAGGTGTTGGTTTCGTGCCCGGCGGCGGGGCTGTAAACGCAGTCTTTCAGCCATGATTCCGCTATGATGAACGCTCAATGCCTCTGCCCACGACCGAGCCCACCACCTCGATTGACAAGATCGACCGCGTCGGCGACCTGCCGCACCGGCCGCGCGTTTTGCTGGGCAAAATGGGGCTGGACGGCCACGACCGCGGCGTGAAACTCATCGCCCGCGCCTTGCGCGACAGCGGCATTCACGTGATCTACTCCGGCCTGTGGCAGACTCCCCGCAGCCTGGCGATTTCGGCCCGCGATGAAGACGCCGACTGCATCGCCTGCTCCATGATGAGCAACTCGCACCTGGTGCTTGTGCCTCGACTGTTGGACGAGTGCGCCAAGGTCGGCCGGCCCGACATGGTCGTGAACGTGGGCGGCATCATCCCGCAGGAAGATGTGCAGACGATGATCGATTCGGGCGTGCACAAGGTATTTCACACCGGCACGAGCATGAACCAGATCGTCGATTCGGTGCGCGAGGCGACCAGGCCGTACGCACCATTGAAGAGCGATCATTCAATCGCGAATCTCGCGCGGGCCATCAGCATCGATCATGCCGGGAGACCCGCGGATGTAACCCAGCAAGACGCGCCCAGAAGGCGTCCCGCACAGGTCATTGGCATTACCGGTTCGCCAGGCGCTGGCAAGTCAACGCTGGTCGCGGCGATGGCGTCCGAGATCGTGCGCCGCGGCGAAAAACTTGCCGTGGTCGCGTTTGATCCCATGTCGCCCATCACCTCCGGTGCGCTGCTGGGCGATCGCCTGCGGGTGGACTTCAACACCGTCGATGAAAATGTCTTCTATCGCAGCCTCGAGATCGAGGGCGAAGAATACACCACGCTGCCGCCGATCATTCAACTCATCGGCGGCGCGCGCGTTGTCAAACTCAACATCGAAA
>CAMPIL010000293.1 GCA_946886375.1 uncultured Phycisphaerales bacterium | reverse complement strand
TTGCCCAGTTTGTTGGATTGCACCAGTTCAACCGCGCCGAGGTTCGCCGGCTCAAAGTGCAGGCGATAGGCGATCATGAGTTTCACGTTGTTCCGCCGGCAGGCGTCGATCATCTGGCGGCATTCGGTTTCCGTCACCGCCATGGGTTTTTCGCACAGCACGTGAATGCCGGCGTCTGCGGCGCGAATTGTGTACTTGGCGTGCATGCTGTTGGGCACGGCGATGTACACCGCGTCGATCGTGCCGGATCGCAGCAGTTCATCGTACTGGTCGTAGGAATACAGTCCGTCAACGCCGTACTTGCGCCCAAGGGCCTTGAGTTTTTTCGAATCGCCGGAGACCAGCGCCGCCAGTTTGGAATTGCGTGCATGGCGAAACGCGGGCAGCACGGCGGCCTGCGCGATGTACCCCAATCCCACCACGGCATAGCGGATCGAATGGTTTCGTGAGCCGATTCCGGCCCGCCGGGTCCGCTGGCCTGTCCGCTGCTTGCTGCGTGACCTGCCGCGACCATTGGACTTGCCCGTGCGGAGTGCGATCATGGGTCGTTCCTCATCAACTCAGAATGCTCCACACCCCCGGGCAGACCGTAGGAGAGTTCAACGGCGTGGTCCCTCGGCAGCCAACCCTAATGAAGTGACCGCCGCGATGCGCCGCGTTGAACCGCGCGTAGGTTCGCTTCACGTGGTAAATTGCAGATCCGCCGGGTGATCGATTATTGAACGCACGCCGATGTCCGTTTCCCGATTCATTCCGCAATGGATGACCTCGCCGTCATGGTTGCGGCGGCGCAGGGTTGCCTCCCTTCAGCCTCACAACAAGATCGTTCAGGGACTTTGGATCGGCGAACGTCTGAGCACGATGGAGCGGTTGTCGATTGAATCGTTTCTTCAGAATGGCCACGATTACCACCTATACGTCTATGACAAAATGCAGAATGTTCCCGCTGGCGCATGTCTGATGGACGCCAACGAGATTCTGCCTGCTTCGCGCATCTTCCAATACGGGCCGGCGGCGGGTGAAGGCCGGGGCAGCGTCGCGGGCTTCTCAAATTACTTCCGATACAAATTGCTGCTGGAGCGAGGCGGATACTGGGCTGACATGGACGTGGTGTGCCTCAAGCTGTTTGACTTTGAGGCTCCAATCGTCATTTCCACCGAGTCGCGCGCTCGGGATCAACCCGGGCCCAAGGCAGCCAACGCCGTCTTGAAATCGCCCGCAGTTTCTGAGTTCATGCGGCGATGCTGGGAGGAATGCGAAGCCAGCGACCCGGCGCGAATCGTCTGGGGCGAAACCGGCCCGCAATTGGTCGAGCGCGTCGTCGCCGAACTTGGAGTGCAGCAGTACATGCATCCCATTGACGTCTTCTGCCCCATACGCTGGTACACGCCGCTGCGAATGATTCGAGGACGTGAATCGATTGAGCCGCATTGGCACGCGGTGCACTTGTCGCATGAAATCTGGCGGCGTCGCGGCTGGAACAAGGACGGCCGCTATCCGCCCACGAGCATCTACGAGCAACTGAAGGCTCGATACCTCTGACGTATTCTGCTCAAAGAACAAGCCGGCTCGTTGAAGCCGGCTTGTCACGTCCAAGTCATTCAAGATCAACTCATGTCATGGCGCGATCTTGACCGAGTCCATTGCCCGATCAATGCGATCGTTCAAATCGGCAAGATGTGCGACGGTGTACTCATCCATCTGTCCGCCGCCGGTCTTGGCCAGTAGCGCGTCGAGTTTGGTGTTCAGGGTGCGCAGGTGCTGCATCGTCAGGGTGCGGATCGGCCGAGGCATGCCTGCGTTCTCAAGCGAAAGCGCAATGAGCCGATCGGTCAATTCCGATTGCAGGTTCCGCCGCAGGCTTGAGATCATCGGCGTGCGGGTGGTCCACGTCATGCCGTCGATCTTGCTCGGGTCCAGTTCGGTGTACACGGCGCCGGTCACCTTCTGAAGCAATTCCGGCAGCGACATCACATCCTGTTCGGCGGGCAGGCGGAACTCATTGTCATACACCCGTCGCAACGTGCTTGGATTCATGATCATCGTGAGCGTGGACGCCTGGACCGCCATCACGCGATCGTGAATCGGCCATGTCGAATCACTTTGATCCGGTGCGCCGTCATCGCCCCATTTGTCCACGGTCATGTGCGCCACCAGTTCCGACGTGATGCCGAAAGAGGCGTCGTTGAACGTGTTGTCAATGACAAACTGCAGCGCATCGCGCTGCTTGGCTGCGTCAGCAACCTGGGTTGGCGGGCGGCCATTGGGGTCGCCTTTGCGGTCACGGTTGACATGCGTGCCGCCGACCCAGCTGGCCATCATGCCCACGACGCGAATCTGCATGTTGAGCGTGCGCTCATAGCCGCGACGGGCCTTGGACCAACTCTGGCCTTCCTTGACGAACTTCTCCAGCACGCGGCCGCGCTGCAGTTTGACCAACCGCATCTGGTTCTGGGCGTAATCCCAGGGATTGGCGGAGAAGTCGTACCGCATCGCCAATGGGTCCGGCCCGCCGGTGTCTTCGTCGGTGAGATAGGCCAGTTCAGGCTCAGCGCATCGCTCCAGGACCTTCTTGTGATCGTCCATCGTGTAGCCGTACTCGATCGCCCAGCGGTCGTACGGGCCGACGCCGATCATCGTGAAGTCGCCCTGCGCTTCTCCGGATTCCACATTGAAATTGGGAGGCAGGTAATCCATGACCGAACCGGCCAGCGTCTTCTTGCCCTTCCATTCATTGGAGTTAATCTGGGCAAGCGTGTAGATGCTCGATGCCTTGAAGTTGTGGCGCAGACCAAGCGTGTGGCCGACCTCGTGAGCGACGAGTTCCGACAGCAACGGGCCGACGAACCACTCCGGGATGCCGTCCAGCGTGTCTCCGGGCTCGCTGGGCGTCTCGGGTCCCAGTTCATCAACGGCGGGGGGCACGAGTTCCTGCACCATTCCAAGCGTCTCCAACGCGCCCAGCGCGCAGGACATTTCAAACGCCAGGCCGTGCGCCGCCATGCAGTGACTGTGCTTGCCCTCGATCCAATTCGCAATCTCAGCCTGATCGTGATTCAGCAGCAGAGCCGGATCGCTGGGCAAATCCACGATTTCACCCGCCGCGAGCATTCGCCTGCGCTCGGCTCGCTGGGCGAGAATCGCCTGCTGCTTCTGCGATGACGACAGCAGAATGCGCGGGTCCCATTCCGGGCGGTCCTCCAGCCATGTCAGCGTTTCCGGGCTGAAGGCAGAGACCGCAAGTTCCGGCGCGTCTTCGTGATACCAGCCCCAGTAGGCGCGAATCCAGCCGTCGGTCAGCACGACATCCGCATCGAAAATCTGCCCGGTCAGCGGATGCGCCCGCGACGGGCCGATGGCTGTGGAAATGTCGTTGTTCAGCCAACGAATGAAGTTGTAGCGCACATCCTCCGGGTCCTTGTCCATGTGCGCTTTGGTTTCCTTGTCCTGGTAGAGCACCTCGATGGCGTTGTCGATGCCCACGGCTCGGAAGGCATCGTTCCACCACAGCACGCCATCGCGAATCCAGCGGCGGTAGCGCACCGGAACGGTGTGCTCGATGTAGAAGACGATCGGTTCCTTGGGCGGGCTCAGTTTCAGTTTGGAATCACGCTTCTCCACATGCCAGCGATTGATGTAGCGAGTCCACTTCTTTTCCTGATCGTACTGGCCAAGATCGCGATAGACCGTCGTGAAGTAGCCCACGCGTTCATCGGCTTCACGCGGCTTGTAGCCGGTGTTGTCAGGCAACTGGCTGATGGAGAAGTGCACGGTTGTCAGCCGGCCGTTCGCGGCGGGAACTTCGATGGCGATTTCCACATTCTGCGGGAACGCCTTGGCCTTGACGACGTTGGGCAAGCGCGTATTGAGTTGCTGGCCTGCGCCGCCTCCACCTCCGCCAAACCGGCCGCCTCCGCCCAGGATTGTCGCCGCAAGTTTTTCAACCAGCAGTTCGTCAAGATCGACAACCGGTTGGTTGTTGGGTCCCATCGCGAGAATCGGCACATCGGTGAGCACGCGGTCGGTGAACAGTCGTTCAACGGAACTCTTGGACTGGACCTCGCCTGTGGAGCGTGTGTCCAATTCCGGCTCGATGAGGGCGATGCGCTTGTCGTAGCGCTTCCAGTACACGTATCGCGAAGGTCCTTGGAGACCTGCGAAAACGCCGCCGCTGGACTGCGTGATGGCGATGAAGTGCTTCTGGCTCTCCCAGCCGCGGGGCAACTCCGCAAGCAACTGGTTGCGCTTGCGGTCGATGAACAGCGTGTACAGCGACGCCGCCCCGTCGGCGGTGGATACGACCTTTTCGTAGTCCTTGGAAACCTGGTCAAACGGCGGCAGTTCGGGCTTTTCCTGGGCAAACGCCACGGTTGCACCCGCCACCGCCAAGGCCACGAGAGCCACGCTGCCGCGATTCCAACGTCCAATGAACATGATCAATTCTCCAAAACGGTCCGGATTTTGACACACCTTGCCGAGAATAAGTCACTGACAGCACCGACGCAATCCAAAAATGAGCGGACCGCGCCCGTTTATTCATACTGGCATACGGGCCTGACGATGCACCAGCCGAGAAAAA
>CAMPIL010000292.1 GCA_946886375.1 uncultured Phycisphaerales bacterium | reverse complement strand
GTCGTGCACGTCGCGCCCGCGGCGCGAGTGAGCCTGAATCTCGCCACGGCACGGCGCAACAACAATAATGCGGATTCGATTGCATCCGCGCGTGCAGCAGTGAAGCTGATGGGCTCGTCGCGATGAGTAATGTGCAAGCCTTTGCGCGATTATCGTCCAGCACGCTGCCCGGGTTAGGCGGATTGCCGAAACGTCAACGGCCCGGACAAATCCGACGACAGCGACGCCTAGCATGCAGCATGCTGAACGCTCGCACGAGTCATTCATCGCTCGCTCAGCGTGTGAAGTCGTGGTGGCCGCTGCTTGCTACAGGAGCCACCGCCCCATGAGAATGAAACCCATCCGCGTCGCAATCATCGGCGTAGGCAACTGCGCCTCCTCGTTGGTCCAGGGCATCGAGTTCTACAAGCGTGCGAGAGACGACCAGTTCGTGCCCGGCCTGATGCACGTCAATCTCGGCGGCTATCACGTTGGGCAGATCGAGTTCTCCGCTGCGTTCGACGTCAGCCTGGCCAAAGTGAACCGCGACCTGAGCGAGGCAGTCTTTGCCGATCCGAACAACACCTACAAATTCGCTGAGGTCCCACCGCTCAACGTGCCGGTGTTTCGAGGCGTCACGCACGACGGCTTGGGCCGCTACTTGCGCGACGCCATTCCCGAATCACCCGCCGAGCCCGTCAACGTGCGCGAGGTTCTGCAGGACACGCATACTGACGTGGTGGTTTCGTATTTGCCCGTCGGATCGCAGAAGGCCACGGAGTGGTACGTGGAGCAGATTCTTGCCGCGCGTTGTGCGCTGGTGAATTGCATTCCGGTTTTCATTGCCTCGCAGAAGTCCTGGCGGCAGCGGTTCGAGCAACTCCGGCTGCCGATCATCGGCGACGACGTCAAATCGCAAGTCGGCGCCACCATCACGCACCGCGCGCTCACCAACCTCTTCCGCGAACGCGGCGTGAGGCTGGACCGCACGTATCAGTTGAACTTCGGCGGGAACTCCGATTTCATGAACATGCTGGAGCGCGAGCGCCTGGAATCAAAGAAGATATCCAAGACCAACGCGATCCGCAGTCAACTTGATTACTCCATTGGCGAGCGCGACGTGCACATCGGCCCCAGCGACTACGTGCCGTGGCTGCAGGACCGCAAGGTGTGCTATATCCGCATGGAGGGCACGACCTTCGGCAACGTGCCGTTGAATTGCGAGTTGAGGCTGGAAGTCTGGGATTCGCCGAACTCCGCTGGGGTCGTCATCGATGCGGTTCGCTGCGCCAAACTTGCGTTGGATCGCGGTGTGGGCGGCGCGCTCATCGGTCCTTCGAGTTATCTGATGAAATCGCCGCCGCGGCAATTCACCGATCACCAGGCCCGTGAGCGCATGGAGGCGTTCATCGCAGCGCACAGCCTGGGCCCGCCGATTCGTCCTGCGGCGATGTCGGAGAGCGTCTCGCCGCCAGTCACCCTCAACGGCTCGTCCTCGTCGCGTCGCAAGCGGGCGCGGGCGGCGTCCCCAGCCCATGTCGCGGACCCCGAGCCATGAAGATCGTGATTTTCGGATTGACGATCAGTTCCTCATGGGGCAACGGACACGCGACGATCTGGCGCGCGTTGTGCGGAGGCCTGGCGCGCCGCGGACACACGATCGTGTTCTTCGAACGCGATGTTCCCTACTACGCAGCCCATCGCGACTTGCGGGACATCCCACACGGAGAATTGTGCCTCTTTGGGGACTGGGACCAAATCGCGGGCGTCGTGCGGCGGCATCTGAGCGACGCGGACGTCGCCATCGTGACATCGTATTGTGCGGACGCGCGGGCCGCGAGCGATCTGCTGTTTGAATCTTCGATCCCGTTGCGCGTGTTCTACGACCTCGATGCGCCGGTGACGCTTGCGCGACTTGCTGGCGGCGAAGAGATTGAATACCTGGGTTCGCGCGGGCTGCGCGACTTTGATCTGGTGCTGAGCTACACGGGCGGCCGCACGCTGGATTCCCTCAAAGAGGCGCTCGGGGCCCGCAGGGTTGCGCCGTTGTACGGCTGCGTGGATCCTGAGGCGCACCGTCCAGTGGCCCCCGTGCCGCGCTTCATGTGTGATCTTTCTTACTTGGGAACGTACGCAGCGGACCGCCAAGCCGCACTGAACGCATTGTTCCTGGAACCCGCGCGGCGGATGCCGCATCACCGTTTCTATATTGGCGGTTCGCAGTACCCGCCGCAGTTTCCCTGGGCGAGCAACATTCATTATGTCCCGCACATGCCGCCGCAGGAGCACCCGCCGTTCTTCTGCTCATCGCGCATGACTCTGAACGTCACGCGGCAGGCGATGGCGGACATGGGCTATTGTCCGTCGGGGCGATTGTTCGAGGCGGCGTCCTGCGGGACGCCAATCCTGAGTGATTGGTGGGAGGGCTTGCAAACCATCTTCCAGCCGCAGCGCGAAATCCTGATCGTGCGTGAAGGCGAGGACGTCGTGCGGGCGATTGAAACTTCCGATCGCGAGTTGCGCGAGATGGCGGCCGCGGCACGCGACCGCGTTCTGCGCGAGCACACCGCCGATCACCGCGCCGTTGAAATGGAAGCCAGACTCACGGAGGCCGCCTCGTGTTTCCAAGCGGCGCGGCAGCCGGTCGTTTCGGGAATGGAGGCGTAGCCGATGTGGGGCATTATCCCGGCGGCTGGCCTGGGCAGTCGAATCCAACCCTTGGCTTTCTCCAAGGAGTTGCTTCCGGTGGGGCAGCGTTTGGACGGCAAGACCGAACGTCCGCGTGCCGTCAGCGAATACCTCATTCAGCGGATGATCCTCGCCGGCGTCACTCGCATTTGCTTTGTCATTTCTCCGGGGAAATCCGACATCGTCAACTATTTTGGGGCGGCCATCGGCCCGGCGTCGATTTGCTACGTCGTGCAACCGCGCCCCGGCGGGCTGTGCGACGCGGTGTTCCGCGCTGTGCCGTTCATTGCCGCGGATGAAGCGCCGGTGCTTGTGGGTCTGCCGGACACGATCTGGTTTCCCGAAGATGGCTTGTGCCGCCTGCCCGATGATGTGTTGTCGTTCCTGCTGTTTCCCGTTCAGCGGCCTGAACTTTTTGACGCGGTTCTCAGCGATGATGCCGGCCGGGTGCGCAACATCCAGGTCAAGACGCCGCACGCCGAGTCGCATTGGGTCTGGGGGGCGTTCAAGATGCCCGGCCGCGTGCTGCATGAACTGGACCAACTCTGGCGCGAGCCGCAGCGCGGCGATGAATACTTCGGCACGCTGGTGAACGAATACCTGGCGCGGGGCGGCGCCGCGCTGGCGGTGCGTGCCGGCGAAGCGTACGTGGACATCGGAACGCTGCACGGCTACCGCGAAGCCCTCAAACTCCTGGAAACCCGTCCGCCCGCGGGGCTCATCCCCGTGCCCGCGGCAGGTCAACGCCCATTCGAACGCGAGGCCAACCATCGTGAGCGCATTGCCACCAGCGCCTGAGGCGCGACGAACACGCGAGCAACTCCAGCAGGCCGTGCAAGCGCGCGGCCCGTGGTTTCACAACATGAACCTCGACGGCGTGCAGACCGCGCCGGATCACTTCCTGGGCGACTATCCATCGGTGAAGTGGCGCCGATTCGCGCATGCAATTCCCGCGGACCTGAGCGGCCAGTCCGTGCTCGACATCGGCTGCAACGCCGGGTTCTACTCGATTGAAATGAAGCGGCGCGGAGCCGAACGCGTCCTTGGCATCGACAGTGAAGACCTGTTTCTTTCACAGGCGTGTCTTGCTGCGGAAATCAACGGCGTTGACATCGAATTTCGACGGCTTTCGGTTTACGACATCGCCTCGTTGCGGGAGCGATTCGATCTTGTGCTGTTCATGGGCGTGCTGTACCACCTGCGCCATCCGCTGCTCGCGCTGGACCTCATCCATGAGCACGCCGCGCGCGACCTGCTGGTGTTTCAATCCATGCAGCGGGGCAGCCGACACGTTGAACCGCTGCAGCGCGACTATGAATTCTGGGACGAGCGAATCTTTGACCGGCCCGGCTTCCCGTGTCTGCACTTCGTGGAGCATCGGTACGCCGGCGACGGCACGAACTGGTGGATTCCCAATCGCGCGTGCAGCGAGGCGATGCTGCGCAGCGCGGGCTTTCAAATCGTCGATCATCCCGAAGAAGAGGTGTACATCTGCCGCCGCGTCGAGGCCGGGCATCCCCAGGGCGCGACCCCGCAGGTCATTCCAAGTGAGGATCGCCATGGTTGAAGCGATCATGTTGTGGAACGAGCCGAACAACAAGTCGCACTGGGATTTCCAGATCGATCCCGAATGGAGCATGTTCGCGGAGATGACCAAATGCGCTTCGTGCGCGGTGCGTGCTGAGCGCCCCGACCTGCCGCAAGTGCTCGGCGGCATTTCGCCGATCGACCCGCTGTTCATCCAGCGCATGAACAACTTTGGCGTGTTGAGCTGCGTGGATGCAGTGGCGGTCCACGGTTTTCCGCTGGATTGGAATCACTGGCAATTGAATGACTGGCCGCAGAAATTGGCGGAGATACAGGCGGTGACCACGCTGCCGGTGTGGGTGTCGGAGGTGGGGGTGTCCACGTTCGGGGCCGAGGA
>CAMPIL010000291.1 GCA_946886375.1 uncultured Phycisphaerales bacterium | reverse complement strand
CCCGTGGTATCTGCACGCCGATGCTCATGACGCGGCCCTCGCTTCCTCGACCATCTGAATCCGTTTACCGATCCATCGCAGCACCGGCACAGCCATCGAATTGCCCATCGCGCGATAACGTGGACCATCTGCGGCGGGCTTTCCCCTGTACTTGATTGCGGTGTAGTCGTCGGGAAATCCTTGCAGGCGCTCACACTCAACCGGCGTCAGACGTCGAACCGCCATGCCCTGTCGCACGCGACTACCTACGGGATCGTGACCGGGACCATCGGCGCGAAGTGAATGGGCAACTAGCGTTTCTGCCTCATAGTCCAGCCGTCCCATGCCGCCAGCGTTGAGACAGTGAGCGACGTCGCCCGTCGATGGAACAAGATGATTTGCCTGCGCCGCATTATCATCCGGCCCGCCCATGCCCATATGAGCGTCTAGGCTGCTGACGACGATGTTTTGGTCATCTTCCTGCCTTCGACCGGCGTATCCGCCCTTGCCGCCGCTGTCAGTGCCTCGTGTAAGGCTGGCGGCAACGCGCGCCCGCGCTTCTCGGCTCGGCGCAGAATCCCTTGGCAGGCTTTCGGGCTCAAAAAGTACCGCGCCGGGATTGATTCCGTCTGAAGTACGGCAGCTAACGACGAACACTCGGCGCCGACGCTGGGCCAGGCCGAAATACTGAGCGTCGAGAACCCGCCAAGCAGCGGTGCGTCGGGGTCCGGCAACCATACCCGCGTTCGGCCATGTGCCGCCGCGACATACGAGCGGTTCCCCTTCTCCCACCAGTCCAGCGAGGAAGCATCCGAAAGCGTTGTCTTTCGTGCTGAGAACTCCGGGGACGTTTTCCCAAACAACGAATCTTGGATCGCATCCATGCACAAGCTCCACGAAAGTAAGAGTGAGATTGCCCCGGTGGTCATCCAGTGAGCCACGCTTGCCGGCGACGGAAAACGCCTGACACGGCGTACCCGCGACTATCAAATCCGCTGAATCCAACTTGCGAACGATTGACAGCAACCAGTCGCGCAACGATTCCCACGGTTTGCCCTTCCCTAGCCTGCGCCGGATCGTGCGCTGGCCGTACACGATCGCCGCATAGAGAGCGTTCATATCGCCAAGGTTCGGCACGTCGGAGAAGTGATGCGCCTCCACCACTGATGCGAACGGGTCGATTTCGGAAAAGAACACGGGTTCCCATCCAAGCTCACGCCATGCGACTTCGGGGGCACAGATTCCAGAGCAGAATGAGCCGGTCTTCATCTCCCCACCCCCATTCCTTCCGCGAACGTCAGCACGTTCCACCACTGGCGCCACAGGCTTTTCATGCGACACCCCCGTAGCTTTCGCCGTTGATGAGAAGAATTTCGGGAGAAACCGTGTTGTTTTCCTTGTCGCGCCGCCCCTGAGACACGAGCGATTTAGTCATCGTGCAATCGCGCACCGTCCAGCCGGGGTACATCGAGGCGAGATCGGGATGCTGGTAGTAGCTGACAACGACCCGCGTTTTCTGGAATCGGGTCAGCGCCTTGGCGAGCCTTCGATGGGCCAGCCAATCGAAATCGTGCTTGTATTTGCAGCCCTTCACGAGATAGGGCGGATCGGCATAGATGACGGTCCCGGCTGCGTCTTCAATCTTCTCGCAAAGCTCAATCCCGTCCGCGCTGAGGATGGACACGCATCGAAGGCGGCGACGCCACGCCGGGATTGAATCGACCGCCCCAGCAAACCGCTTGGCGGCGTGCCCGCCATTATTCGTGAAGCGGCGGGCGAAGCCCATATTGCTGCTCGCGGTCCCCGCGACGCCGTTCATGCCCTGCCACGAGCAGACGAAATACGAGTACGCGCGGGCAAGGCAATCGCCTTCATTGGAGTAATCCGGCGGCGACAACACTTCGGCGCGGGCCTCGGCAAACTCGACTTGAGAGTTCACCGCGCGGCGCAGGCGGCGATAGAGCATCGGGCCAAGCGTCCGGTCCTGAACCACGCGCGCGACGTTTATCAGGTCGCCGTGCAGGTCGTTTACGGTTTCCATCGACGCCGGCTCTTTTGCGAGCAGGACCGCCATCGACCCGCAAAACGGTTCCCAATACGCGCGGTGTTTCCCCAGCTCCTGCACGATGACAGGCGCCAGCGTGCGCTTTCCCCCGAACCACGGCGCCAGCGCGCTGATCTTCATTTCAGGTGAAATGCTCACTTCCCACCTCCCCGAGTTGCGGCGGCGGGGGAAGGGGGAAAGCGACTAGGACGGCGCATAGAAACCGCACCCTGATTTTTCAGAGATGCGCTGGCGTAGTGATGGCGAAAGTGATGGTACGGCCTTTGGGAACAACCGACCGTGTTAGGGTGGAACCGGTAGCATTGTTTTCTGAAATAGCTGGCTCCGGCGCGATGACTGCCGGTTCTACCCGTATTATTACCTAATGTGGCGGGTTCTGATGTTAGGTATGAAAGCTGGGGAACTAGGATTCGAATATAGTAATCTGCGCTCGGTAGGTACAGAGCGAGACGCCATTGGTGCGCGTGATTGTGATGGGAGTTGAGGGAAATCACGCCGCCCCCTTCGCTGGCGCTGCTGTCAGCTCATTGAACATGGTGAGGAATGCCGCCTCTGCCTCAGATGGGCCCAGCGGTGTAATCCGTTCCTGCATTACGGGCGAATCGATTCCCCAGGGCTCGGGTGGTTCGGCCATTAGGTCGCGCGCTTCCGTTGCCAGAAGCATCATGTCGGCTTGACGAACTGCGGCGGCTTCAAAGCCGTGAGGATCGAGAAAGAACGCCTCGGCTATTGCCTCGATTGCTTTCTGCTCAGCATACGAAAACGATTGCAACTCGCCTTGTCGCTCGTCGAGAACGGCGCAGCCTATGCCCGCCGGCGCAATCGCGTTGAACTGGTCTTTAACTTTCGTATTCGCGACGTACACCGCTGACTTGATTGGTGCACATACGTCGGGCAAGTATGCCTCTGCCGCGTCATGGAGTAAGCCGAAGACCTGCTTGCCCTTAGGCAGAATCATCGCGACGCGGGTTGAATGCTCCGCTACGGAATAGAACTCGCGACAATGCCCGTTGAATCGGCATTTCATCGAAAGCGCGTGCGCGATGTCCTCAACGCACACGTCACTAGGCTTGAGTGCCAGCGGGTAAACTTTCCGGCCTGTGAATGTTTGTATCCAGCTCATGATTCCTGTCCTCCAACAATCCTCATCCTCCCCAGCGCCGGCATCTTCTCGACGGCATTCGAAAGCTCTTGGGTCACTTCGTCGTCGTCGTAATGCTTCTTGGTGGTGGTGATGTGTTTGTGATGCAGATGCTTCTGCGCCTCTTCCAGCGACACGCCAGCGGCCTTGAGCAGCTTCACCGTCGTCTTTCGAAAACTGTGGAAGTCCAGGCGACGGTTGCCGTCGAACTCGCTGTATTCCACGCCAGCGGTCTGCCAGTCGGCTTTTAACTGCTCGAGCGTGGGGATTGATTCGAATACCGGCTCTGACGGCTTGGCGTCGCCCTTCGAAGCCCGCAATTCAGCCGCGGCGAAACTGTGAAGGGACGATTTCTCAGCCTTGCGGCTCTTGTTCCATTCCGGGCGAAGCTGTAGCCACGGCCGCTCTGCGTCGAGATGAACATCGCTCCAGGTCAAATGGCGGATCGTGTCCATGCGAAGCGGGCAATAGAGCAGGAACGTGTAGAACCGCCGCCGCTCGGCCGGCGCTACCCTTAAAAGTGCCTCGACCTCATCCAGTGTGGCGGCACGCCTATACCGATCGTTCTCCGTCTCTTTTCCGTGCGTCGCGTCCGCGAACGGGTTGCTCCCCAGCTTCATCATTGGCTTATGCAGCCACTCCCCAAACTGGCTGGCGGTGTCGAGATATTGGTTCAGCGTCTTTTGAGAGAGCACGCCCCCCTGCTTCGACTTGCCCTTCTTCGGCGCTTTGAAGTCCCGGCGCGGACGGCTGTTGCGCCAGCGATCGAAGCTCAATCGCGTGATGTCGCCCAGCGTAATCCAGCCGCAATCACGCGCGAGCCTTCGAAGTCGAACGCCGGCGGTGTAAACGTACATCGAATCACATCCACGCCCCTGAAGGTGCGCCGTGAACTCGTCAACCAGGGGCAGGATCGGGCTGTTTATCATCGGCTTGACGTATCCCACGTCGCCGCGCTGAAGTCGTAGCCGTTCGGAGTCGCGCCAATGCCTGGCAGTTTCGCGGTCGGGGAATCTCCCGCGCCGGTGGAGCTTGTTGTTCAGCCAGAACTCGGCCGTCCAAGTGCCGACGCGCTTTCCATTCTTTTTGCGGCGGTAAACGCTCATTGGACCTGCTCCTGCAATTCGCGTTTGCGCCGCGATTTCAGATCCGCAACGACCTCGGAAAGCAGCCAGCGGTTCTCTTTCACCGGGGACTGGTCGACAGGCTGGGGCACTCGCTTTTCCTTCACGAGCGTATCCAGCGTCTTCGGATGGACGCCGTACCGCTTGGCAACTTCATCCCGGCTCAATAATCTTTCGTCGTCATCGCTCATCTTCATCTCCGCTTCTCCGCGTCCAGAAACTTCACGCCGCACATCTCGAAAAACGTCTTCTCATCCCGGCATGGAACGGGCTCGCCGCTCAGAAC
>CAMPIL010000290.1 GCA_946886375.1 uncultured Phycisphaerales bacterium | reverse complement strand
GTCCGATCGTGCGCGGCCGCACTGCCCGGGCGGGCGTCCCGGTGACGACCATCCACGGCTGCACGTTGCCAAAGACGCTGGACCGCGCCCCCACCACCGCCCCGTCGCCAACCGTCACGCCCGGCCCGATGAACACGTCCGCCGCGATCCAGCAGCGCGAACCAATGACAATCGGCGCGGTGACCAGCGGGTGGCGGACGTCCTCAAAATCGTGGCTTGCGGTGCACAGGTAACTGTACTGGCTTACCGTTGAATGGGGACCAATGGTGATGACGTCGGCGTTGTACACATCCACATCGTCGCCGATGCACGCGTGCTCCAGCATCACCAGGTTCCAAGGGGCCCAGCAGCGGGCCCGCGGATAGATGCGCGCGGTGCCATGCAGCCGCGCGCCGAACATTCGCAGCAGCCAGTTGCGCCACTTATGCAAGTTGCGTGGCGACGGACGGAACAAGACAAAATAGGCCAGGCCCCACAACACGCGCCCGGCACGGTTCGTCAGGCTGTGGGGACTTTCCCGCTGCGGCTGCCGCGACAGATTGGGCCGTCGATCACGCATCGTGCGAAGCCTCCAATCCCAGAACTGCGGCACACGTGGTGAACTTGTATCGGCTCAACAGCATCCGCAACTTGTCCTTGGTGGTGTGCAGGCCGACGTAACACTTGAAGCGGCGTTTCAGCGGCATGGGAACGCGGGGACAGTCCGGCGCGAAATCGCGCGGGTGCAGATACACCACCGCCGGAATGCCGCGCGCGTTGAGCTGATCAAAGCCGCGACAGACCAACCATTTGGGAAGCAATCGCATGTATCCGCCGCCGGAAAACGGAACGGTGCGACCGGCGATGCGCATCATGCTCATGGGCAGTTCAGGCATCGGCCGGCCGGACGGCGCGCCGGTGAACTGGTGGGCTTGCATCGGGCACGGGTATCCGCCGTGGCCGCGCGGCGCGGGAAACAGGCTGGCGTCGTACTCCAAACCAAGATCGTGCAGCACATCAAAGGCCCATTCGGTTCCCGGGGTAATGGAGAACGAAGGCGCGCGAAAGCCGCGGACTTTCCTGCCGCTGTGCGATTCGATGCAGTCGATGGACTGCTTCATGTCATCGCGGAACTCCGCTGGCGAAAGTTCATAGACTTTGCGATGCCAGAACGAGTGCGTGCCCAGTTCGTGACCGGCTTCCGCGATCATGCGCACGAGGCCCGGATGCCGCTGGGCCACCCACCCCAGCACAAAGAACGTGGCCCGCACGCGTGCTTCGGTCACCGTCTGCACGATCCACTCGGTGTAGCGCTCGACGATCGACTCCAATCCGGGCCAATCGTTCGTGTTCGACACCGCATCGATTTCAACCATGTGAAACCAGTCTTCGATATCGAAGGAAAGCGCGTTGATGATGGGCGGCGTCGAGGTCACGAGCGAATGGAACTACGGATGGACAGGAATGAACACGGACTTGGGTCGAAGTGAACAGCCTGGCAAACCACAGATGACGCCGACGTCACGGATTCAAGCAGAATTGAACTTGTGAACTGCGCCATCTGCGTCATGTGCGGACGATTTTTTTTCATCCGCGCGTTTATGGTTGAAATCAATAGAACCTTCGCCCAGCGGTGCGGAAGCGTTTGACATCGTCCGCGGTGGGCATGGAAAAATGCGTCGCCTGCGATTCATCGTTGGGCAGCAGCGGCGGGCCGCCGCCGTCGGCGTTGGCTTCCACCAGCCGCACGCATTCGATGATCGCCTCGGCGGCGAGGTCCTTGGACCTGGCCATGTTGTCCTCGAGCGTGTCGTGCGGGTAAATGCGATACGTTCGCTGCACGATGATCGGCCCGTTGTCGAGTTTGGCGTCCACGTAATGCACGCTGACGCCGCCGACTTTCTCGCCGTTGCACAGCGTCCAGAAACTCGGCATCAGGCCGCGGTACCTGGGCAAGAGCGCCCCGTGGCAATTGACGATGCCGTGGCGCGTCTGCTCGCGCAGCGCCTTGCGATACAATTGCGTGCCAGAAATCGACACGATGAATTCCACGCCAAGGTCGCGCAAGTGCTTGAGGAATTCCTCGCTGTTCACGTCTGATTTTTCCGTCACCGGCACGCCGTATTTCTTCGCCACCGCGCGCACGGAATAGCACTGCCTGCACGATCCCATCCAGTCGTTGATGATCTTGCCCTGCGCTTTGCGGACGATGTACTGGCGGAACTTACGTTGAAAATAATTGAAGCCATACAGGCGATAGAGGTCCATCGCCGTCTGAAACACGGTGCGCTTGCCTTGCGCGACGGACTGAATGTTCACGCCCGCGGTCGAATCCGCGAACTCGCGCAGGTACTTGTCCAGCACCCTGGGCAGGTAGAACGGATCATTCTGAATGAAAACGTACTTGGTGAGCGTGGGCATGGTGGAGACCGTGGATTGGTCGACAGTGATCAATCTGATTTGTACGCCACGCTGCTGGCAGCGTGTTCTGCGGGCCGCGCCGGCGCGTGCACGCTCTCGAGCAATTCACGCCACTGCTCGCAGGCTTTCTCGCGGCTGAAGGCGTCGATCAGCGCGGTCCGTGCATTGAGGCCCATGCGCTCACGCAGCGCTTTATCGCTCGCCAGCGTGCGGATCGCTTTGACCAGGCCCTCACCATCGTCCTGTCGAACGACGAAGCCGCAATCGTGCTCGACCAGCACGCGGGCCAGTTCGCTCTCGGGGTGGCCGATGAAAATGGTCGGCCGCTGTGCCGCCATGATGCCGAACAACTTGCACGGCACCATGATGCCTTCCACACCCTCCAGGAGCGTGGCGATATGAACATCCGCGCAACTCAACGAGTCAGCGAGCCTTTCGCGCGGCTGATACGGAGCGAGCACGCAGTTATCGAGTGCGTGGCGGTTCACGAACGCATCGACGATCGCCTTCTTCTTGCCCCCGCCTGCGAACACGAAGCGGATGGAATCGTCATCGCGCAGCCGAAGCGCGGCTTCGCACATCGTGTCCACATCGTGCCCCAACCCGAAATTGCCTGAGTACATCACGACAAATCGATCGCCAAGATTCCATTCGGCGCGATAGGGATTTTCCGCGCGCGGCACGTCGTGCACTTCAGCCTGATCGGCCCACACGCCAATGTGAATGACGTGCTGGCCATCAACACCCTTGTCAAGCACGCGCTGCTTCATGCACCGGCCCAGCACCACCACGCGGTCGGCCCTGCGCAAACAGAAGCGATTGACGGCCTCAAAGAACCGCGTCGCCGGCGAACGTTCCTTCACCACGCCGCACGCCACGGGAAGATCGGGATACAAATCCATCACCCAGTACACGAATTTATTGCGGCGCACCGCGCGAAGCAGCCAGCCCACCATCGCGATAAACGGCGGCGTGGTGAAGCAGATCACCACATCCGGTCTGCGGATCGAAAACGCCTTCACGGCTGCGGCGACATAGAACAGCGCGAAATCCAGCACGCGCGCGATGATTGTCGCCTTGCCGAAGAAACTGCGACCGACGCGGTGCACCTCGACGCCGTCGATTGTTTCCCGTCGCGGCAAGGCGGCCCCCTTTTCGCCGTAGAGCGAGCGCGATGCGATCACATCGACGTGATGCCCGTGCCGCACCAGATGCCGTGCCAGGTCATGCGCGTGCTGCGCGGTGGCGGCGACATCGGGGTAAAAGGTCTGGTTGAGCAGGAGGATGCGCATCGAGTGAAACCGGCGCTCATCGAGTGGAGGTCTGGACCGCGCGGCCCTTCGCCGTCTCCGACCTCCACCACTGAATCGTGCGGCGCAGCCCTTCCTCAAAACCAACCTGGGCCTGCCAATTCAACAATTTCTTCGCACGCTGCGTGTCCAGGCAGCGGCGCGGCTGGCCGTCTGGCTTGGAGGAATCCCAGCGGATTTCGCCGCGGAAGCCCGTGAGCCGCGCGATCAATTCAACCAGGTCCTTGATCGTAATTTCCATGCCGGTGCCAAGATTGATCGGAACCGGCTCGTTCATTACTTCCGTGGCGCGAAGGATGCCCTCAGCCGCGTCATCCACGTAGAGAAACTCACGGGAGACTTTTCCCGTGCCCCAGCACACGATGTGGTCACGGCCTTCATCGATCGCCGCGATGCACTTGCGGATCAGCGCGGGAATCACGTGCGAGGTGTGCAGGTCGAAATTGTCGTGCGGGCCGTACAAATTCACCGGCAGCACGTACGCCCCCGCAAGTTGATACTGCCGGTGATAGGCGTCGAGCATGACCAGCGCGGCCTTCTTCGCCACGCCGTAGGGTGCGTTGGTCTCCTCCGGATAACCGTTCCACAGTTCATCTTCATGGAAGGGAACGGGCGTGAACTTGGGATAGGCGCAGATGGTGCCCACCTGCACGAACTTGGCGATGCGGTTGATGCGGGCGTGCTCGATCAAGTGCAGCGACATCGCCATGTTGGCGAAGAAGAACCGGCCGGGGTTGTCCATGTTCGCGCCGATGCCCCCCACTTCCGCCGCCAGATGAATGACCACATCGGGCTTCATCTCCGCGTAGAGCCGCTTGACGGAGTCTTCGTGGGTGAGATCGAACTGGGCCCGGCGCGGCACGAGGATGTTTTCCGCCGGAACGCCCCGATCGCGCAGTTTCTGGCAC
>CAMPIL010000289.1 GCA_946886375.1 uncultured Phycisphaerales bacterium | reverse complement strand
TGGGTGTGAGCAGGGCAGCGCGTTCGCTCATCTGCGGTAGTTTTACTGCCGCAGTGATTTGGCCCTGTGAATTGATGCCATAGGCGTACCAGACTTGATGGTTTGAATAGCCGGGAGCCAGAAGATCGCCAAGCGCCTTCATGTGACCGTCGCGCCAAATGAATGCGATCGACGCTCCACTGGGCGGCTTGCTGCAGTAGCCGACGATTTCACCAGAGTCATTGACGTCAAAGGCCAGGCTCTGCACGTAGCCAGGCAAGACACCGAGTGGAATCATCTTGCCATCGATCCACGCCAATGCCTTGCGGGCGTACCCGCCGGGGCCTTGAGGATCGGCCTGCGTGAAGTAGCCGCAGATGATGCCGCTGCTGCTGATGGCGTTGGCGGTGCTGTTGGTGGCTCCATGTGGTTTACCAAGGGGAGTTGTAATGCCGTTGTCCCACAGGAACGCCTCAGCTGGAAATTGCGCAACGGGAGCAACCCCCATCCATCCGACGATTTGACCACTATGGTTGATATCATTTGCTTCGCTTTCCGGTCCCACTGGAAGCGGGAGGATTTCGATGTTGCCGTCGATCCAGCGGCACGCCAGTTGCGGCCCAGTTTGAACGTTTGCCGAAAGACCGGCGCAGATCATCGCGTCATTGATTGCGTGGGCTTCGCTCCAGTTGTGCCCCCTCTGACAGTCCAAAATCGTGACATCGCCTTGATGGTACAAAAATCCTCGATGTCCGAAGCCAATGCCTTCCAAGACCCCCACAATGGCACAACGGTCGTTGATGTCGTGGGCGGTTGACCCATCCGATCCTGGCAGTGGGATCAACGCCGAAGAGCCTCCTTCCCAGGCGACAAATGCCCGACCATATTCGCCACAACTCGATCCTCCGACCAAGTCGGCGCTCCCGTTGATGGCATACGGTGTTGTTGAGAAGGGCGGACATGGAGTTGCCGACGCGGTTACGTGGTAGCGAACACATTGCGCATTGGAGACATGGGTGAGACAGTTGACGAGCGCGAGTGCCAAGAATACGCCGTAGAGTCGTTTGCGAGGCTCTCCACCCGAGAATTGCCTGGAGTTTGTCCGCATGGTTCGCGCCGTGTTGCCCTGCGCCCGGTTGATGTACCAACCATTGTGAGAAACTGTGATATGAGCAGTGTAACCCATGCTACGTCGCGGGGCGCGGAAAAGATGGACATGCACCTACTTCTAAAATGATGGAATCGATCCGGGCCATTCATGGTGCGGCCGCTCAACCCCAATCGTTGATGACCGCAAGCAGGTCGTTGACGTTGACCGTGCCGTCGTCATTGAGATCAGGCGAGCCTTGGAAGGGCGTCTTCGCAGCGGCCGGTCCCCAGGCGTTGATGACGTTGAGCAGGTCGTTCACGTTGACCAGCCAGTCGCAGTTGGTGTCGCCGGAGCGAGGAGGGATGGGGTCGAGACGGGCGGCAACGTCGTGGACGAGAGGTGGCTTCAAAGTCACTGCGATCTGGCCGGAATTGTTGATGCTGCGGGCATACCACACCTGGTACTGTGCGAATTCGGGTGCGAGCAAGTCGCTCAGCGCGAACATCTGTCCATCACGCCAGAGGAAGGCTTTGACGCCATTGCCAAGCAAGGGGGGATTGTTGCAGTTTCCAACGATCGTGCCCGAGTCATTTACGTCCAGGGCGCGGCTGTTCAAATAGCCTGGCAGAACGCCAAGGTCCACCATTTGGCCGTCGATCCACGCCAAGGCGCGAGGCTTGTATCCGCCAGCGCCTTGGGGATCAGCGATGGTGTAGTGGCCGCAGATGATTCCGGTGTTGCTGATTGCGTTGGCATTGCTGTTGGTGGCGCCGCGAGGTTTGCCCAGCGGCGTAGTGACGCCGTTGTGCCAGAGAAAGGCCTCAGATGGAAGATTTCCTGCGGGTAATGAGCCCATGTATCCGACAATTTGGCCGCGATCATTGACGCCGTTGGCTTTACCACCAGGCCCTTGGGGTAGACCAAGAGATTCGACTTTGCCGTCCACCCAGCGGCATGCCAGTACCGGGCCGACCTGCGTATTAGCAGAGTATCCAACGGCAACATCGAACCGGTTCAATGCGAACCCTTCGCTCGTGTCATGGTTTGGAAGAACGTCCAAGATAGTAGTGGTGATGCCATTTTGAAACAGGTATCCCCGGATGCCCACTCCCAGGATTTCCACTGCACCTGTGATCTGCAGATTGGCATTCACGTCATATGCCCGCGACCAAAATTGATTCGGCAAGTTCAAAACAGCCAGGGGATCGCTGCCCCACCAGACGAACGCGCGGTCCTCACCCCCAATGCAAGCAAAATGCCCGACCACATCGCCCTGCGGCGAAAGAGCCTGTGCGCTCACCGATCCATTGCAGCCCAATGTGATAGGCATGGCGCTGTATTTGATGCACTGGCCCAAAGAAGGGCGCCCGATGTGTCCAGGGATGAGCACAAGCATCGCGCACCTGATCACATACCACTGTAATTGATTGATCTTCGCAGGCATGACTCAAAGTATACGACTCGAAGGTACTCCAAAGTCGGGCAAAATCCAGGGAGAAACGTCAGCATATCCACATTCCCATGGAGCATTTGACGCCGTCTATTGAGACACGTTAACCTTCCGCACACAGGAGAAGCATTCAGCATGACCAAAGCATTCCTCACGGTTCTTGCTATTGCGACGTTCTTGATCGTGGCCGCCTCATCGGCTGGAGCGACCCTGAGAGTTGATATTGATTCGACCGCGACTACACCAGATGGTAGCACATGGGGACTTGCGTTCCTGGACCTCCAAGATGCCTTAAATGTGGCTGACGAGGACGATGAAATCTGGGTCGCCGACGGGACCTACGTTCCCACCGTCCGGACTGACCCGCTCGTTGCCAGAAGTGTCTCTTTCGTAATGGTGCCGGACGTGAAGATTGTCGGCGGCTTCCAAGGACTCTCTCGCTCGGGAGGCGGAGAGACTGTAAAGAGCCAGCGCAATCCTGAACTCTACGAAACCATCCTCAGCGGCAATATCGGCGACGAGGAAGAAGCAGACGACAATGCCTTCCATGTCGTCACAGCCGACGGAACTTCAATCACCGACTCGGCCCAGTTGAACGGCTTTACGATCCGCGACGGCTACAACGCAGATGCGACGGACGGTCCGCTTTCTGGCGGAGCTGGCTTGATTGTTCTCAACGGCGCTTCTCCAGTCACCGCGCGCTGCCTCTTCACCGTCAACTTTTCTCAGTCATGGGGCGGTGCGACCAGAGTGGTCGACAGCGAAAACCCAAGCAACGCCCAGTTCCTCTCCTGCACATGGGCGTACAACGAAACAAGCGGTAAGGCTGGAGGACTCTTTGTCTCCGGCGGTTCTGCGACGTTGGTGAATTGCCTCGCGCATCACAATGTGGCAGGTCAGGCGAGTTTCCTGGAGGCGAATACGACAACGGGAGACTTGGTATTGATCAACTGCACCGTCACGCAGAATTCAGGAGCCATTTCGGCGTTGTATGCACATGGCTCAACTGGCTCTGTCATCAACTGTTTGCTTTACGACAATGATGAGACGACGGCAGAAAGTGTGGAAGACGCGCAGATTACCACGCAAGATCTAGCCTTGGATGTCATCAACTCTGATATCAAAGGTCTCAATCTTCTCGCCGGCAACAACAACATTGATGTCGATCCCTTGTTCACCAATCCCGGTCACGACGTATTCTCATTGCAATACCTGTCCACAGTCCTGAACCACGGCGACCCGGCAGATGTGCCGCAGGACGTTTACGACATTGATGACGACAGCGACACCTCTGAACTGCTGCCGGACCGTTCCATGGCCGCTCGTCAAGTGAATCCCACCGCGTGCATTGACCTTGGAGCCTTCGAAGAACAGACCGCCGAGTCTTGCTACGGCGACATCACTGACGCCTACGGCGGCGGCCCTGACGGCGAAGTGGATGTCAATGACATGAATCTCGTGCTGGCCTCGTGGGCCGGACCCGGCGGCGTCGCCGACCTCGCCCCGGCATCCTGCGGCAACGGCGTGGTGAACGTCAACGATTACCTCGCCGTCGTCAACGCATGGGGTTCGTGCAGTGAATCCTTTGGCGGCTCAGAATCGCTCACCGGCGAGCAGGTCATCGCGATGCTGCTGGAGCAACTCGCGGAGCATCCGGAATGGGAAGTTCAGATCGAGGCTGTGATCGCGCACGTGCTTGAGCACGGGTTATAACTGGACTCTCCAGGTCAGCGATCGATTACGCCCGCGGCTGCTCGAACATTGCCGCCACGCTCGGGCGCGCCAAGACGATCAGCGTAAAGATGCCCAGCACCGTGCCCAGCGGAATCGACAGGCAACTGATGACCGCCATCACCATGCAGAAGACGCGGTGGCGCTGCGTGGCGAGGCAGTGGCCGGTGTAGATCAGCAGCGCGCCGTACGCGGCTGCCACGAGGACGATGCACCCGCCGAGTCCGATCATCATTCCGCCAAGCCATTCCGGCGGGGGAGGTTCATTTCCGTTCTCGGTGAAGGCGTTTGGGTTGGCGGCCATCACGATGCAGATGAAGACATAAAAGAGGCCCGCGCAGCCGCCCAGCGCGTTCAAGCCGCCGAAGATGTAATAC
>CAMPIL010000288.1 GCA_946886375.1 uncultured Phycisphaerales bacterium | reverse complement strand
AGCGGAGGCAGGGCCTTGGTGAACAACTTGATTGACGTGGCGACCTGTCGATCGAATGCAGTCGCGGCGTGCAGCAGCATGGATTCCAATCGGCCGGATCGCTCGCCAAGGTTCACAACCTGCACCAGCAGCGGGGGGAACAGCCCGGATCGCTCCAGCGGATCGGCCAGCGACTTGCCGCTCGTGACTTGATCCTGCACCTGATCCACGGCATCCATCAATGCGACGTTGCCAAGCGTGTTGCGCGTGATGCGCAGGGCGTCGAGGATCGGGAGGCCCGAGGAAATCAGCGTCCCCAGCGTACGCGTGAAGCGGGCCACGGCGACATCGCGCAGCAATCGACCCAGCAGCGGCGACTTCAGTTTCAGCCGATCTACCGTAAAGCGGTTGGCGGGCACGCGAATCCACGCGCGCCAGCCGACCAACAGTGCCACGATCGCGATGGCGATGTAAATCCAATACGCGCGAAGAAACGCCGCGATGCTGAGCAGCGCCTGCGTGGGCCACGGCAATTTGAAATTCGCTTCGCCCACCAGCGGACCGATGAGCTTGGGCACCAGCACCGTGATCAGGATCACGACGCTGACGGCGATCAGGCCCGCCACGATCATCGGATAGAACGTCGCGCCCAAGACTTCGCGGCGGAGTTCAACTGAACGCTCCAGCAGATCCGCAAGTTGGTGCAGCACTTCGCTCATCTTGCCTGAGGCATCAGCGGCGCGCAGCATGCCGACGATCATCTCATCGAACGGCGGGCCGTAATCGCGGGCCGCGGCGTGCAGCGGATCGCCCGCTTCCACGCGATCGATCAAGTGATCGAGAATCACTGGCATCGCCTTGCCCGAAGCCTGACGGCGAACGGTGCGAAGCGATTGCATCAGCGGGAGACCGGCTTCCAATGCCGTGGCCAGTTCGCGGATCAACTGCGCCATTTCCACGCGGCTCATCGACGGCCGGCTTCTTCCGATTCGAAAGTTCAAACTTGCCAGGCTGAACCCAGCCGGTTGTACAGCGGCCGCCGCGCCGCCGCGTGTGAAAGCAGGTTGTCCGTTGCGCATCGCGCCGCCGGCATGCCCTTCTGGCTGCGCGAGTTGAATGCTGGTGGCTGTCTCGCCGCGGCTCTGCAACTGGCGCACGGCGTCGACACGGTCAACCGCAGCAATCGTGCCGCTGCGGGCCAACCCGCCCTTGGTCAAACTCTGGTAGGTGAAGTTTGGCATTGAGTGTTAAACGCCTGAATCTTCGGCGTCTTGCGTGGCCCGCAGAACTTCTTCGATGGTGGTCATCCCCTCGACCGCGCGGTCGATGCCGTCCTGCCGCATCGTTCGGTAGGCATCGCCGGCCAATGCGGCCAATTCCGCCGCCGGGCGATTTTCCGAGATCGCCCGCCGCAGCACGGGGTTGACCAGCAGCAATTCGAAGTATCCAATTCGACCGTAATAGCCCGATCCCTTGCATTCATCGCAGCCTGCGCCGCGCCACACCTTGCCGTTGAACATCTTGAGTTCTGTCGGCGCGATGCGGTGCGAAATGTCCTCGGGCATGGGCACCTGGTGCGCGCACTCGCGGCAGATGCGGCGTCCCAGTCGCTGCGCGAGAATCCCCTCGAGCACCGACGCCACCAGGTACGGCTCGGCGCCCATGTCGATCAAGCGGCCGATCGAACTCACCGCGTCGTTGGTGTGCAAGGTCGAAAAGATCAAGTGGCCGGTGAGCGCCGAGCGGATCGCGATATCGGCGGTTTCGCCGTCGCGAATTTCGCCGACCATGATCACGTCCGGGTCCTGACGCAGAATGTGCCGCAGTCCCGTCGCGAAGGTCAAACCGCGCTTGGGGTTCACCGGAATCTGGTTGATGCCGGAGAGTTCGTACTCCACGGGATCTTCGATGGTGATGATCTTCTTGCGCGGGTCGTACAGTTTGGACAACGCCGCATAGAGCGTGGTGGTTTTGCCTGATCCGGTGGGGCCGGTGACCAGGACCATGCCGTGCGGCTTGGCGATGAGCCGGTCCATCAGGTTGCGCAATGATTCGCGCATGCCGAGATGCTCCAGATCAAGCGGCAGCGCGCTCTTGTCCAGAATACGCATGACCACCGACTCGCCGTACAGCGTCGGCACGGTCGACACGCGGATGTCCACCTTGCGGCCTTCAAAGCGCAGCGTGATGTGGCCGTCCTGCGGCACGTAACGCTCGGCGATGTTCATCGCCGACATGCTCTTGATGCGGCCGATGAGCGCCGGCTGCAACTGCTTGGGCGGCGGGGGCTGCTCCACCAGCACGCCGTCGATGCGATACTTGACCTTGAGTTCATTTTCGAACGGTTCGATGTGCACGTCCGAAGTTCGGCTCTTGACCGCTTCCAGCAGCATCAGATTGACCAGGTTGATCAACGTGGGCTGCTCGGCCATTCGGTGGATGTCATCCGCCTCGATGGCGTCGAGATTATGTTCGAGGTCTGAGGACAGATCCGTGGCTTCGCCTGCCAGGCTTTCAGCCATGCGCGCGGCGGTCGTGCCGTAGTTCTGCCGCATCAACTCTGAAAAAGTCTCCTGCTCCAGCCCGATTCGGGTCACGGCCCGGCCGGCGAGCGCTGCGATCTCATCGGCAGCAGCGATGTCGAGCGGATCGACCATCGCCACCACAAGACGGTTGCCGTCGAAGCGGACCGGAACGACGCGCAGCCGCACCGCGACTTCCGCGGTAATCGCCGCCACAGCCTCCGGATCGATTTGCGGGGCGTCTTCGGCCCACTCAATGCCCAGCAACGTACAGCGGTCGCGAACCGAGGCGCTGTCCAGCCCGCCATATGAGACACCCACGCCGGCTGAGTGCCCGTTGGATTTGGCGCTCAGGATGTTCGGGGCGTCAGTGGAGGATGAAGGGCTTTCATTCATTGGAATTCTCTGGGCTGGCCGGGTCAGCCGGGCATAAGGATATTCGCATCCTTCTTCCCACGCGCGAAATTCATCTCTTTCAACCCCTGCCTGAACGTTCCGACGCTCAGCCGCGAGAACGCCAATGTCAGCCGCGGGCTCAATTCTCCTTGTTGAATCCGCTTTCGCGTTTCGCCGGCTTGGAGATGAACTTGCCGTCCTTGGTCAATGGCGCATCAGCGTTTTGCAGCGAAGCCGGCGTCTCAATCCATCGGTACCCGCCGGGCAGCAAGGCGAATTGATCTTCCGTGAGCAAATCGTGCAGCCGGGTGGCGTAGGTGCGGAACAATTCTTCGCGCTTGGCGAATTTTTCGCGCATCGGATCGGGCTTGGGCTCGATCTGCTGGCCCGCGATGCGTTTGGCGAAGTCGGCTGCCCGCTCCAGCGCGTCCGCGGGCTCGTGCTTGCGAAGGGCATCCAGCATCGTCTGGTTGATCGCCGCCAGTTCCGCCAGGAACTGTGATTCCAGGGCGATCACCGATTCCAGAACAGCGGCGTCCAGCCCCTGCAGTTCGCGGGCCACCTTGAACATGCGCTGCACCGGAGTTTCGCGGTAAATGCGCGGGTACGCGCGATCCAGGGCCGCCAGGCGGAACTCTGTCGCGAGTTGCTCGGGCAGAGCCATGGCGACCCGCTCAATGTATTCATCGTTGACGTTGCGGACTTCAATCTGCCGTTCAAGGTGCTTCTGCAGCGCGGCCTGTCCCTTTTCCGGGTCCTGATCTTCCAGCGACTGGAGCATCGGATTGTTCGAGCCGCTGATCGGATCGTCCCGCATGTGTAGCGCGCGATCCAATGAGATTTCGTAGGCGTCAAGCACCGGCTGCAATTGGGCGGTGATCCGCGGATCCAATTTCATGTCGCGCACGACATCCAGCAGGTTGAGGCTTTCGCCGGAGAGCCTTCCCTTGTGCAGGTTGCGCTCGCGGTACAGACGGCGCTGCACGGCGGGCCACTGCTGCAGTTGATCTTCTGTCAGCACAACCTCCACATTGGCCAGGAACTGCGCCCCCAACTGCTGCTTTTCGCCGGCCCACTCGCGGAACGGGGCGAAGACCAACTTCAGGATTCGTGCCTTGTCGCCAACCTGGAGTTCCTCGCGCATGTCGTCGAAGCGCTGCTTCATTCGCGCCACGCCTTCATCGAAGGCGGTCTGATAGTCCTCATACAGCGTGTTGAGGATCACCCGCTGGGCTTCATCCAGTTTCAGCCCCTGGCTCACAAGCACCACGTCGCGCTTGTAGTAGTCAGGCTGCATGGCCTCAGCGATGCCCGCTGCTTCGCCGAACTGAGCCGAAGCGCGACCCGCCAACGCCAGCATCATGCCCAAAACCAGACAAACACCAACGCTCTTCGCCGCCCGTGCGGGAACAAGAATCCTCATTTCTCGCAATCTCCTGTGCTGGCACGATCCTCCGGCAGGCGGGCCTCGTGGCCGGTCCTCACCGTATCCATCCAACGTACCATGCCTCAATTTATCGCATCAAATCGTCATTTCAGGCAAAAAATGGCCATCCCCTTTTCTGGGACCTGACGCAGCCACACCCGCCCCCCCCGGTTCACGGATTCCCCCAAAACCACCCCCCCCAACCAAACCGCCCCCACCCCCACACCCCCCACCCCACCCCCCCCGCCCACCCCCCCCACCCCCCCCCCACCCCCCCCCCCAACCCCCACACCCCCCCCCCCCCCCC
>CAMPIL010000287.1 GCA_946886375.1 uncultured Phycisphaerales bacterium | reverse complement strand
CATGACAATGAAGATGATGACAATGATTCCGAAGATTCCAATCCCGCCGCAGCCGATGAGCGAACCACCTCCACCGCCGCCCCCACTGCCGCGATTTGTGCTCACGGCCGGCGCAGCCGCGCCCGACGACATGATTGCGCCGGGCCCCTGTCGTGCCATGCGATCCAAGGCACGCACGCCTTCAACGATGCCGGTTGAGAAATCGCCGTTGCGAAAATGCGGCTTGACGATCGTGTTCATGATCTGCTGTGTCGCGGCTTCCCTTTCATAATCCCAGCCTATGCCTAATTCAATACGCGCCTTGCGGTCATCGCGCGAGACGAGAAACAGGACGCCGGTGTTGGAAGGCTGGTTGTTGACCGTGAGATGGCCGATGCCCCATTGATCGAACAGAATCCTCGCGAAGGATTCGATGGATGAAATGTTCCGCCGGGTGTACCGGTTCATCGACTCGATCGTGACCACAATGATGGGCGAGGCGCGGTCGGTGAGCAGGAGATCGGCAATCTGGTTGATCTGCTGCTCATCTTCCGGCGTGATGAGGTTGGCGTTGTCAACGACAAACTGGCGATCACCCGGCCGCTCCAGGGTGATGACCTGGGCGCGGGCAGCGGTCGCACACGCCAGGACCACAAGCATCAACAGCATCGAACGCACGGTTCTCATGGCAGACTTAACATTACGATAACACGGCGGCCAGTTTCGTGATCCCAGCTTCATGATCAAGGCTCCAGCCCCTCGGGAACGCCTTGGGGGTAGAGGTCGCGAATCGCCTGTTTGATCTGTTCAATGCGCCGGCCGGGATCGGGATGCGTGCTCATGAACTCGGGCTGACCGCTTCCACCGGAGGCGGATTGCAGGACTTCCATCACCTGGATCATCGCGCGTGGATCGTAGCCGGCCTCGGCCATGTTCTTGACGCCCCACCGGTCGGCTTCGAGTTCATCATCGCGGCCGTATTTCATGTTGATCATCTGCGCAACGAGTTGCGCGACCATCGCGCTGTTGTAGGTGCTGGGGTTGGAAGGATCGGTCGCAGCGATAATCGCCGCGCCCGTAAGTCCTTGCAGGAGTTGCGACTTGGCCATCTGCTCGGCGGAATGACGGTGAATGACATGGCCGACCTCGTGGCCGAGCACGCCCGCGATCTGGCCATCGGTGGTGAATCGAGACAACAGTCCCTGCGTGATGAAGATCTGCCCGCCGGGCAGGGCGAAGGCGTTGACGGTTTCCGGATCGGCCAGCGCGTGAAAGGCGAAGCGGTATTCGCTTTTTGAGGCGTCGCTTTGCGACACAAGCCGGTTGCCGATGTCATCGACCTTCAATCGCAGTTCCTGATCCTGGGTGAGACCGCCAAATTGCGCCGCCATTGCCGGCGCGGCATTCAGCCCCAAGGCGATTTCCTCCTGCACCGACAGGCTGACGTACTGGGTTTGCCCGGTAATCGGATTGACGTTGCGCAAGCGCAGGTATGAAAAAACTGAAATGCCTGCGATGACCGCGGCGATGACCAGACGCACACCGCAGCCGCTCAACCACGAGCGCCGATGATTCGAATGGCGGCGAGGAAACAGGATTCCCATGCATGCGCTCCGGCGATTCGCAGCGGGCACATCCTATGACGAGAGTGTCCCGCGTGTGCGCATTGCGAAGAGAATGAGGCTGCGTCCCTAACCCGCCTGTGGCGGGCCGCAATTCACTCGCCCGCGGTCGGCTGACCGGCGACGTTTTCCAGACCCGGCGCAAAGCCGCGGCGCATGGTGTTCTCGCACACCGCGCGCGGCTCAACGAATTGCAGCAGGTAATCGCGCCCGCCGGCCTTTGATCCAACGCCCGACATGCCGAAGCCTCCGAATGGCTGTCGGCCGACGAGTGCACCGGTGATGCCACGATTGAGATACAGGTTGCCCACGCGATATTCGCGCCGCGCCTGCTCAAGGTGCGAAGGCATGCGGCTGAACACGCCGCCGGTGAGTTTGTAGATCGTTGAATTCGCCAGCGCGAGCGCAGCATCGAAATCCTTGACCTTCATCACGCTCAGCACCGGGCCGAAAATCTCCTCGTTCGCCAGTCGATGGTGAGGCTGAATGCCCGAGAAAATGTGAGGGCCGATGATGGGCTTGCCCAAGACCGCGGACGCGCCTGGGGCTTCGTGGGCGAGTTCCAGTTTTCCTTCGCGTTTGCCGACTTCGATGTACTCGCGAATCTTGCTGGCGGCTTCTTCATCGATGACCGGGCCGAAATCGGTGCCGGGCTGGGTTGGATCGCCGATCACCAGCGCGCGGGTGGATTCGACCAGGCGATGCAGGAATTGATCGTGCACCGATTCCACGCAGATGACGCGCGAGCACGCGCTGCACTTCTGCCCTTGGAAACCGAACGCGCTCTGCCGCACCGCGAGCACCGCTTCATCCAGGTCGGCGGAGGCGTCGATGATGATCGCGTTCTTGCCGCCCATCTCGCAGACCACTTTCTTCACGTGGTGCTGCTCATCGGGCGTGATGCCTGCGGCCTTGATGATGTCCAGCCCTACGGCCTTGGAACCTGTAAAGGCGATGACGGCGACGCGCGGATCGCGCACCAATGCTGCGCCCACGGTTTCGCCCTGCCCGGGGAGGAAGTGCAGGACATCGCGCGGCGCGCCCGCCTGCCAGAGTATTTCCGCCATGATCTTCGCGATGCCGGGCGTCTGCTCGGCGGGTTTGACGATCACCGTGTTGCCCGTCACCAGCGCGGCTGTGGTCATGCCGGCGCAAATGGCCAGCGGGAAATTCCAAGGCGAAATCACCACGGCGACGCCGCGCGGCTGATACCACTGTTGATCCAGTTCGCCCACGAATCGGCCAAGACGCTCGGGCTCGAACAGCAGCACGCTCATGCGCGCGTAGTACTCGCAGAAATCAATGGCCTCGCACACATCGGCGTCGGATTCGCGCCAGGTCTTGCCTGATTCCTTGACGATGACGCCGGAGAGTTCATCGCGGCGGTCGCGCATGATCTGGGCGGCGCGCGTCAGCACGCCGGCGCGCAGGCGCGGGTCGGAATCGCGCCACGACGCAAACGCCTTGGCCGCAACGTCCACGGCTTTCTTGGCCTGATCGATGGTCGAATCATTCGCGACCTTGGGCGGCACTGCCGCCCTGACCGCGCGAGCGAACGCTTCGCGCTGGCGTGTGTCGGCAAAATTGCGCATCGGCTCGCTGAAGAATGGCCGCCCATCACCCACCCCCGCAACGCCGGGTGAAAGCGCGTGTCGCTCCGGCGCTTTCTCAATTCGCTCGCGACCCGGATCGTGCGCAAAGGTTCTGTGCGGCGAGGCGAGCAGGGTCTCAGGCGAGGCGTTGTCGAGAAATCCCGCCTTCAGCCACGATTCGTTGGAGGTGTTCTCAAGCAGGCGGCGCACGAGATACGCCATGCCGGGGATCATCTCGCCCACTGGAACGTATTCGCGAAGTCGCAGGTGAGATTCGGTCGCCGCGTCCTTGAGTTGGTCCGCCATGCCGTGGAGCATTTGCAGTTCCAAGGCGTTCTCGGGCAGGTTGTGCTTCTTGAGCAGCGCGAACGCACACGCGATGCTGCGCACGTTGTGCGAGCCCAGCGCGAGTTTCACGCCGCCCTCGCCGGGCTTGCGCGGCGTGTTTTCGATGAACGCGGCTGTCATCCGCTCAAAGCACGCGTCAGTGTCGTTCTTGCGGCTCCACACCGGCACGGGCCAGCCCATCTGCTCAGCGTGAATGGTTTCGTAGTCCCAGTACGCGCCCTTCACCAGCCGCACCGTCACCTGTCGGCCGGTGCGCTTGCTCCATTCAATGATGCGGCGAGCATCCACATCGCCGCTGCGCAGATACGCCTGCATCGCAAGCCCCGCGCTGAAATCCACTTTCTCGCAGCAGCGCATGAACAGTTCAAGCGTCAGGTCCTTGAGCGCAAACTGCTCCATGTCGAAGTTGATCAGGACGTTGTGCCGCTTCGCCGCTTCAAGAATCGGCAGCAGCACTTCCATCAAGCCGCGCAGCGATCCTTCAAAATCGATCGGATCAGTGCGCGCGTAGAGGGAACTGATCTTGATCGAGACGTTGGTGCGCGGGATCGGTCCGAGGTGATCGGATTCCAGGATCGGATTGCTCGCCCACTTGGCCGCTTCTCGCGGCAGGTTTTCAATCAGATCGAGGTATTTTCGCCGGTACGCCGCGGCTTCTTCATCGCTGACGCATGCTTCGCCCAGAAGATCAACGCTGAACGCCATGCCGCTGGACCACAGTTTTTTCAGTTGCGGCAACGCGGACTGGGCGTCGGTGCCTGCGATGAACTTCTCCGCCATCGACGTGATCTGCGAGGACATCGTCTTGGCGAGCAACCCCTTGGCGAATCCGCCGACTTTCAGGCCCGCAGCAAGAAACGGCGGCGGGGTCACGCCGGGCTGCGAGAGGTAGTCCACAAGATGTTCGTGAATCTGTTCCGGATTGCGAAGCATTGGAAACGCATCGACGAAGCGAAACAGTTGGACCTTGAAGGCTTCATCCTTCATCGACCAGTCCATCAGTTTGTCGGACCAGAACGCCGCCGAAAGCATGCCGGATTTGTTCTTGCGGGCCCGGGCCAGGAAATCGCCGCCGATCCGCTGAATCGCCTGCTCGAGTGATGGATCGACCGGGGCGATCGGCTGGCCCGGAATTGTCATGCCATTGGATGCGCCCCGACTCACCGGCTGTGGAGACGAGACCGGCAGGTGAGCAGGCGGGCGGGCGGC
>CAMPIL010000286.1 GCA_946886375.1 uncultured Phycisphaerales bacterium | reverse complement strand
TTTCCGAACTCGATCTGGATTCGAGCCGAGGAACCTGATCCAACGCAACATCTTGCGGCTATTGCACTTACAGCCATTCTGCAGCGCCTATGATGCTGACCCGCTTTCACCCGATTTTCCGGGCCTGCAATCGACGACGTCGGTCTGATGTGAGGACGATTGCGCGGCCCGTTGGCCTGAGGCACGAGAATTGACCTTGTCCGACCGGCCCCGTAGCCTCCGAAGGCTTGGGTCCCGGAGGGGTTCATTGCCACATCGCCATTCCGGGTGCTTTTCATGGGAAGTTCCCGTCTGACCGATACGCCATTGCTGCCCTATGTCCAAATCGACCTCAACAACTAAGAAATCGCCGCGACGACGCGCCTCCGCCAGTGCCAACGGCAACGGTCAGGAGAAGCGCAGCCGCAAAACCGGCGTCGCAGGCAAGCACCTGGTCATCGTCGAGTCGCCTGCCAAGGCCAAGACGATCAATCGCTACCTCGGGCCGGATTTCGTCGTGCAGGCGTCGGTCGGCCACGTGCGCGATCTGCCCACCCGCGCACCCAAGGGCAGCAAGCAGCCTGTGCCCGGCGTGGACCTGGAAAATCATTTCCAGCCCACATACGAAGTGATGCCGGATAAGAAAAAGGTAGTGACCGAACTCAAGCGGGCCGCCAAGGAAGCCGCGGACGTTTGGTTCGCAACAGACTTGGACCGTGAAGGCGAAGCCATCGCCTGGCATCTGGCGCAGGAACTGGGCATCTCGCCCGATCAGGCCAAGCGCGTGATCTTCGATGCCATCACCAAGACAGAGATTCAGAAAGCCTTCGCCAACCCGCGCGCCATCAACGAAGACATGGTCAACGCGCAGCAGGCACGGCGAATCCTTGACCGAATCGTCGGCTACCAGGTCTCGCCGCTGCTGTGGAAGAAAGTAGCACGGGGCTTGAGCGCAGGCCGCGTGCAGTCGGTCGCGGTGCGATTGATCGTGGAGCGCGAGCGCGAGATCGCGGCTTTCATCCCAGATGAAATCTGGAAGGTCACCGGGCGCTTTGCCCTTGATGAATCCGCCGCGGCGAATCTTGCGGACCTCTGGCCCACGTTCCTCGCCCAGCGCGATGAAAAGGGCAACCCACCGCTCATCAAGGCCCAGAACGCGTGGATGGCCGATCACAAGGCGATCAAGGCCGAGCTGGTTGAACTCGCAGGCGAGAAGTTCGACCTCGGCTGCAAGTCCACCGATGAGCGCGACTGCGTTGCCGATGTGATGAAGGTCGCTGACGCCGTCGGCCTGATTCATGTGCGCAGCACGAGCACACAGAATCCCGAAGGCAAGGGACCGGCGCGCACGCTGCGCACGGTGGATGGCCGCGTCGCACCGACGACTCGCTACCGCGTGAAGTCCATTGAGACCAAGCGCACCAGCACCCGTCCGCCCGGACCGTTCATCACCTCCACCATGCAGATGGCGGCGGCGAGTTTCCTGGGCTTCGGCGCCAGCCGCACCATGCGAACCGCGCAGTCGCTGTACGAAGGCGTCAACGTGCCCGGCGAGGGCCTGGTCGGCCTCATCACCTACATGCGAACCGACTCCACCCACCTCTCCGCCGACGCGCTGGATCAGGTGCGCGGTTTTATCGGCAAGAAGTACGGCAACAACTACCTGCCGGAGAAACCGAACTTCTTCGGCTCGACGAACAAGGCCGCGCAGGAAGCTCACGAAGCGATCCGTCCCACCGAGGTCTCGCGCCATCCAAGCGAACTGGAAAAGTCCCTCACGCCTGACCAATTCAAACTCTATCGATTGATCTGGAACCGATTCGTCGCCTGCCAGATGGTTCCCGCGCAGTGGGATTCAACCGCGGTGCTGCTGGAGCGTGCGGATAAACCCACGGGCGCGATCTTCCGCACCACCGGCCGTGTGCTTGTGTTCGATGGCTTCTATCGCGCCACAGGCGTGCCGACGTCAAGCGATGAGCAGACGCTGCCCGAGTTGCGCGAGAATCAGCCGCTGACGCCGTTCGCCATCGAACCGCAGCAGACCTTCACCAGTCCCCCGCCGCGCTACAGCGAAGCGTCGCTGATCAAGACATTGGAAGCCGAAGGCATCGGCCGTCCTTCGACGTACGCCTCCATCATCAAGGTCATTCAGGATCGCGGATACGTCGAGCAGGTCGATCGCCGCTTCTTCGCCACCGCCACCGGCGAAGTCGTCACGGACAAGTTGATCGAAGGCTTCCCGCAACTGATGGATGTCGGCTACACGCGCGAGATGGAAGGCGAACTGGACAAGATCGCCTACCACGACAAAGACTGGATCAAGATGCTGAACGAGTTTTATGGGCCTTTTGCCAAGGCGTTGGGTGAAGCCCATGAAACCATGAAGCACGCCAAGGCTGAAACGCGGCCCGCGCCGTATGCATGCCCGGTCTGCCAGAGCCGCACGGCCTACCGCTTCGGCAAGAACGGCATGTTCCTTTCGTGCGCGAGTTATCCCGATTGCGTCTACGCAGCGCCGATCAACCGCGAAGGCCGCCCGCTGCTGCCGGAGAAAGTGAACGTCGCCTGTCCGGAAGACGGATCGCCGATGGTGCTGCGCACCGGTCGCTTTGGAAAGTTTCTCGCTTCGGTCAATTATCCCGAGATCAAGTGCGTGGTGAACTTGGACAAGAACGGCAAGATCAAGTATCCATCGCCGCCCGCGCTGTTGACGGACATTGCGTGTGAGAAGTGCGGCTCGCCGCTGAACCTGCGTCGCGGCAAGCGCGGGCCGTGGCTGGGCTGTTCCACCTTCCCCAAATGCAAGGGTCGGTTCGCGTGGACCAAACTGGAAGAAGCCAAGCAGCAGGAACTTGAAGCCGCGCTTGAAAAGCACGAGCAGGTGAACCCGCAGGTGGTGGTGAAAACGCTGGGCGGCGACGTGATTCCCGAAGGCACGCCGATCTCAGACCTCACCCTCCCTGGAGGCGTGCAGGAACTGGCGATTCACCCAGATGCGGAAGTCCAACGCGACCGGGCCGCGTAACTTAAGAAGAAACATAACTGCGCACTAATGCGGCTGACGCTCACGGCGCCCAGTTCAACACGACCGTCAGCAGGTCATTCAGACCGACGTTGCTGTCGCTGTCCAGGTCCGCCGGGCAGTTGACGCCGAAGGCCGGCGGAGCGCATCGGCCCCAGGAATGAATCACGGTGAGCAGGTCCGGCACGTTCACCTTCTGATCGCAGTCCACATCGCCAATCACAGGCGGAATGGGCAGCAGGACAACGCCAACGGTGGTGCCGCTGCCGATGAGCGTGGCGGTGCCGACGATCTCGCTGTTGTTGTTGATGGAGTGAACGGTAACACCCGTGAATGTCGAGTGAGCGGGGATTAATGATTCGAGTGTGTAGATCGAGTTGTTCTGCCACAGAAATGCCGTGAAGTCACTTCCGCCATTACTAAAGTGCCCGACCACCTGCGTGCGGTCATTGACTCCACTCGTTGTAGAATGTGCAAAGCCAGAGAAAGGAGTGAATTCGACGATCTTCCCGTGTTGCCACATTAGCCCGCGCGTGACAGTGCCGCTTCCAATTGGGTTGGAGCGACGGTAGTTACCAATGACGTCGCCAATGTTGTTGATTGAGTCCGCTGCGCCGTTGATGGCGCTCAAAGGAAGTGGAAGTTGAATCGTAGTCCCATCGGACCACAAGAATGGCAACGATGCAGATGCGATTGATGGCCATGAAACGCCCATCCATCCGACAATCTGATTCTTGTCGTTCACGCCGCTTGCTTCATTGCGTGGCCCAATTGGCACTTCAAGGTCGATGGCCACACCCTCGCTCCACTGCACCGCCCGCTTTGGGCCTGTGACGTTGTTGTGCGAATATCCAACCACGGTTGGCGGATCGAGGTTATTGATCGCCACTGCCTGACTCTCATTGTGGCCCGGCAACGTTCCGAGATCGGTCACGACCTCGTTGTCGTACAGAAACGCATGGTACGTCGCACCAGTCTTTGCATTGTGCATGGAGCCCACGATCACATGATTGGCATTAATGCTTGCAGCGTATCCGTCAGGCCGGCTCGCAGGAAGCTGAATCGGAACAATCGATCCGACGCCATACCAGATAAATGGACGACTGCTGAAAAAGACACATCCGTATTGGCCAACTGACGTCGATTTTTCATTTCGGCTGGTGATCTGGAGAGTGCCTGGATTGCAGGCAGTAGCGACCTGAACGTCATACCGGGGGCATTGAGCCCGGACAATGCCTGCGCACATCAACGGCAGACATAGCACAGTTGCCATCGATGCAAGCGGACTGTACTCAGATCGTCGATTCAACATGCGAGGATCATCCAGAAACCATAAAGCCCACCCGATGAGAGTTTACCACAATTATCGCAGGGATGAAGCCAAAGTGGTCAACTCACAAGGGAATCCTGGACCGACGGCAGGCTGATCGTCGATAAATGAGGGCAGATCAATTGGAGACTCCAAGATGCCGCATTCGCCAGCTGTGAAAATAACCGTGGTCGTGGCTGCCAGCCTCGCCTTGTGCGTCCTATCGAGTGCAACAGCTCAGACGCGCATCCGCTTTGTCGATGATTCTGCTTCGGTGAACGGCGACGGACTAGATTGGTCCACTGCCTACCAAAGCCTTCAAGATGCATTGTACGAAGCGGACAACGATCCTGAACCGGAGGTTGCATACGTAATCCGCGTCGCCAAGGGCACGTACAAACCTGACCAGGCCGAAGTTGCCCCGATGCCCACCAATCCGCGCGACGCCA
>CAMPIL010000285.1 GCA_946886375.1 uncultured Phycisphaerales bacterium | reverse complement strand
CGACTCAGCCGCGTAATAGAAAACGGCCGCCAATCACTTTCTTTGCTCTCTCTGTGGCGCCCCGACGAGCAACCTTCCAGATTGTCCACGTTGCGGTTTCCATTTTTGTCCCGCGTGCGGTCCCCAATGAATTCTCCGGCTTTCTTACGCCTTTACTGTTCGCCGTTCTGCGAACAGTTCGACCAATGACTTTTACAAGCGGCCATCTTCAGTCTCCTGCGTCGGACGACGGTCTTGAGCCGCTGTTGCTCACGATCAAGCAGGTCGCGCGGTTGCTTGGTGTCTGTCGTGCCACTGCGTGCCGGCTCAACAGCGCTGGCCGTCTGCCTCGACCGATCCGGTTCGGAAGGGCGGTTCGATGGGATTTTTCCGTTCTCAAGGATTGGATTGCGGCAGGCGCGCCACCCCGTGAACGTTGGGAGGCCATGTGTAAGTCCGCACGCTCGACTCCGAGTAAAGGGCGCGCAGCGTGAGGTCCACGGCGACACAAAGCGCCTCCGCCGAGGCTCGCTCTTCTGTGCACTTCAGCTCCAAGACGGACCTGTGGGCGACGCCGCCGGAGTTCTTTGCGAAACTCGACGAGGAATTCGGGTTCGACATCGACGTGTGCGCACTGCCCGAGAATGCGAAGTGCCAAAAGTACTTCACGCCGGCGGAGGACGGTCTTGCGCAGGAGTGGCGTGGCGTATGCTACATGAACCCGCCCTACGGCCGCGAAATCGGCAAGTGGGTTCGCAAGGCGTTTGAAAGCGCGCGTGCGGGGGCGACGGTCGTGTGTCTGGTGCCCGCAAGAACCGACACCTCCTGGTGGCACGACTACGTCACCAATGCCTCTGAAGTCCGCTTCGTACGTGGCCGCTTGAAGTTCGGCGCCGCGACGAACAGCGCCCCCTTCCCTTCCGCCGTCGTGGTATTCCGGCCGCCAGCCATGCCAAGCCCCCGCCGAGCACGGCGAGGCCATCAATCGTCACTTTTTCCCGATCTTCTCATTTGACTTTAGCCTGCATCGTGGATCGATCAGGCACAGGAGTTCTGAACAATGCGTCTGTACAAATCCACCTACCGAGACCGCAAAGGTAAGACCAACAAAACCAGCAAGTGGTACGTCGAATTCACCGACCACAACAATGACACCAAACGCGTTCCCGCGTTCACGAGCCGCTCCGCAAGCGAGGAGTTTGCCAAGAACCTCAAGAAACTCGTGGCCTACCACCAGGCAACCGGCGGGCAGATTGACCCGGACCTGCAGGAATGGCTGAATCAGATTCCCGCCTCGTCCCGCAAGTACTTCCTCTCAATCGGCTTGTTGAACGCCGAGCGCGTCGCTGTCAGTCAGCCGCTTGCGTTGCACGTCGCTGATTACGCCAAGGCGCTCAAGGCCAAAGCGAATACTGACAAGCACGTCAACTCCGTCACAGCACGTATCGAGCGAATTCTGGATCGCTGTAGATTCAACTTCTGGCACGACATCGATGCCGCCACGGTCCAGACGTTTCTGAGTGGGCTCCGTGAGAACGATGAAGAGAATGACGTTCGAGGGATGAGCGCCCAGACTTCCAACTACTATCTGGCCTCTTTGAAGGCGTTTTGTCGCTGGATGGTCCGTGAGCGGCGCGCGAGTTCTTCACCGGTTTCCCACCTCGATCCACTCAATCCCAAAACGGACCGTCGTCTGGTTCGCAGGGCGCTGAATGAGAATGAACTCCATCGGCTCATCAATGCTGCTCAAAACGGCGAGGAGTTGTATGGACGAGATCGCGACGGCGTGATTGCATGGAGGTTGTCCGGCTTCGATAGAGCCATGCTGTACCGCCTGGCTGTCGAGACGGGATTACGGGCCGGAGAGATTCGCAGCCTGACGCCGCGATCGTTCGACCTCGACGCAGAAATTCCAACCGTCAAAGTTCTGGCGGCCTACTCCAAGCATCGACGAGACGACACGCTCCCTCTGAGGCCGGCAACCGCCGCCGCCCTGAACGAGTACTTGATGGAGCGTGAACTCGACAAGCCGCTCTTCAGCATACCCCGCCGGGAAGAACTCGCCAGCATTTTGCGCGTGGATCTCGCAGCCGCTGGTATCGATGACCGCGATGCTCAAGACCGAGTTGTTGACTTTCATGCTCTCCGTCACACGTTCATCACGAACCTCGCCAGCGGCGGCGTGCACCCCAAGCTGGCCCAAACTCTTGCGCGACATTCGACCATCACACTGACGATGGATCGATACTCACACACGGATTCACACGAGGTCGCGAACGCTCTCAACGTGCTGCCGAACCTCCAGCACCACAGCTGCCATGACACGCCACGGGAAGCCGCTTCACAGAACGAAAATGCCCAATTTGTCTTGGCGGATTGCTGGGCGCAAAACGATGGACTTGCTGATTCTCTGTGCGACTCTGAGAGACTCCATGCTCACCCATTGAACGGTCAGCCACACGACCGTGGAATGCCGAGAAAGAAGGCAAAAACACCACAAAGTACGAACGACAACGTACCATCTGAGCAGTCACGGGCCCGTGGCGGAACTGGCAGACGCAGCGGACTTAAAATCCGCTTTCGCCGCAAGGCGGAGTGTGGGTTCGAATCCCACCGGGCCCACTGAGGCGGGCAGTTGTGATAACGGACTGGGAAACGAGACGGCAGCAAAAAACTCGCTGCGGCGATGAGTCGCGCACCGGCGTCTCGCCGATTTTCCTTTTTACCCAAAAAGGCAAATACCAACGTCGTGGTGCAGGTCTTTGCTGAGCAAGTGTGGCTGGACATCGCGTCCAACCTGTTCGCGTTGCTCAACCCATGCCTCCCGGCGATGTTGTTCGGCTTTCGGTGATCGTGATGTTGTTCGGTTGGAGTTGACGAGGATTCGCGGCGGTGCGGCAACGTCGCTCCAAAATCGCATGGCAGGACACAGTTTCCTTTTTACCCAAAAAGGTAAATAAGCCGTGACGGCTGGTCATGCAGACGCTTGGCCCGTTATTTCCGTTCGTCCGCATTCCGTGGCGCTCGCTATCAAGATCGTTTGCGCGGCGCGTGCTTGCCAATGTCTTCCAGGCACGAGGCCACCAACCCCGTCCATCCAGTCTGGTGGTTCGCGCCAACGCCCCGGCCGGTGTCGGCGTGGAAGTATTCGTAGAACAGCACCAGGTCCTTCCAATGCGGATCAACGGCGTAGCGATTCTCCTCGCCGTGGCATGGCCGGGCGCCGCTCTTGCCCGGAAGAAACAATCGCGTCAGGCGCGTGCGAATCTCGCGCGCGACTTCATCCAGCGTCATGCGCCTGCCGGAGCCGATCGGACATTCAACCTGAAATTTGTCGCCATAAAAATGGTGATACCGCTCCAGCGCTTCCAGCAGCAGAAAGTTGATCGGAAACCACACCGGGCCGCGCCAATTGGAGTTTCCGCCGAACAGGCCCGAAATCGACTCCCCTGGTGCGTACTCGACACTGAATTCCTGCTCGTTGACGAGCAACACGTACGGCCGGCGCTGATGCACGCGCGACAACGAGCGAATCCCATACGGCGAGAGAAACTCGGTTTCATCCAACATGTACGTCAGCACCCGCTGCAGGCGGTCTTTGGATGGAATCGCCAGCAGGTGATGCGAACGAGTCTTGCGATCTCGCTGAACTTCCATGTACGAAATGTGGCGGGCCAGGTCCTTGCGATTCTTCAGAAACCATTGCATCCGCTTGCGGAAGCCCGGCAGGCGCTCCAGCACCGCATTGTCGATCACCTCCACCGCCAGCAGCGGGATCAGGCCCACGATCGACCGCACCTTCAGTTTCATCGAGGCATGATCGACGTGCAGTTGATCGTAATAGAAGCCGTCAGCCTCGTCCCACAAGCCGGTTCCGCCCAGCGTGTTGATGGCGTCGGCAATCGCGACGAAGTGCTCGAAAAACTTCGACGCCACGTCGTCATACGTGGGGTCTTCGCTGGCCAGTTCCAGCGCGATCGCGAGCATCGTCGCGCAGTAGAACGCCATCCACGCTGTGCCGTCGGCTTGCTCGAGATGTCCCGAACCATCGGCGAACGGCAGTGGTTTGGACCGGTCGAACACGCCGATGTTGTCCAGTCCGAGAAATCCGCCTGCGAAGATGTGCTTGCCGTCCGGGTCTTTGCGGTTGACCCACCACGTGAAGTTGATGAGCAGTTTTTGAAACGCCCGGGCGAGAAACTGCCGGTCGCGCCGGCCGCGCGCTCCGGTCATCTTGTATACGCGCCAGCACGCCCACGCATGCACCGGCGGGTTCACATCGCCCAGCGCGAACTCATACGCGGGAATCTGGCCGTTGGGATGCATGTACCATTCGCGCAGGAATAAAAGCAGTTGCTCCTTGGCGAAATGCGGGTCAATGTGCGCGAAGGGAATCATGTGGAACGCAAGGTCCCACGCGGCGTACCAGGGGTACTCCCACTTGTCGGGCATGGAAATCACATCGCGGTTGTACAGGTGACGCCAATCCGCATTGCGCCCATACTTGCGCTGCGGCGGCGGGGGCGGTTGCAGCGGATCGCCTTCCAGCCAATCCTGCACGACGTAGTGATAAAACTGCTTGCTCCACAACATGCCGGCGTAAGCCTGGCGCGCGATGGATCGCTGTTCATCATCAAGATGGGCCGGAATCTTGTGCGCGTAGAACGCATCGGCTTCGCGCTGGCGGGTCTTGAACACATCGTCAAACGCCTTGCCAAATGGCTTTCGCGGCAGGTCATCGGCCGCGCACAGCCGCAGGCACAGCGTAACTTCGCTTCGCGCGGCAATCTTCAAC
>CAMPIL010000284.1 GCA_946886375.1 uncultured Phycisphaerales bacterium | reverse complement strand
TCTGAACGGCGCAGAACGTGTTCTGAACGATTCAGAACGTGTTCTGAATGGCCCGGAGCGTGTTCTGAACGGCTCAGAAAGTGTTCTGCACGGCCTGGAAAGAGCTCTGAGCGATTCAGAACGTGTTCTGTGCCAATCAGAACGTCTGATGAATTGCCTGGAACGCTGATTTCGGGGTGCAGAACGCGCAAAATGAAGCGTAAAGCGTCTATGCCGGGGACAGTTACCTATGTCGCGCTGCTCAACTTCTCGGACGTTCGGTCGCAACCTGGAACGCCTCGCGCTGCACCGCACTCGCAAGTAAGTCGCGGATCGCAGCACCGCATTATCATGCGGTGCTCGACAGTGTTGCGCGCTTCGCGAAAATAGCACCGCATGATAATGCGGTTCCTGCGCCCCCTTACCCCTCACCGCTGTCCCAATCAATCCCTGCCTTTCCTCAGCCACTTCATCAACTTCGCTTTTGTCCACGTGTTGATGCACATTTGGGGAAGCAGCCAGCCGCGGCGGGCGGTCATGACGCCGTAGCGCAACAAATCGAAATCGCCTGCGCCGTGGGCGTCCGTGTCGATGGCGATCAACGCGCCGGCTTCGACCGCGGCTCGAACGTGCACATCTCGCAGGTCCAGCCGCCAGGGATTCGCGTTGATCTCCAGCGCGGTGTTGTGCTCGACCGCTGCGTCGATCAACTTGTGAATGTCCAAAGGCAGGCCTTCGCGCTTGTTGATCATGCGCCCCGTCGGATGGCCGATGATGTTCACCAGCGGATGACTGGCCGCCCGGACGAGGCGCTTGGTGGCGACATCAGCAGCCTGCCGCAGCGAAGCGTGAGGCGAAGCAATCACGATATCGAGTTGCTCGAGCAGTTTGTCTTCGTAATCAAGACTCCCATCGATGAGAATGTCCACTTCGCTGCCCGCCAAAACGTTGATGCCCTTGGTGTTGGCTGCGACTTCGCGCACAGCGTCAATGTGCTTGCGGAGCCGATCGGGCGAAAGACCGTTGGCCTGCACGCTTGACTTGGAGTGATCGGTGATGGCGATGGTGTGGTAGCCGCGCGACTTGGCCTCGGCGACGAGTTGCGCAATGGTGAGACGGCCATCGGATGCGACGGTGTGAGCGTGGAGTTCGGCTTTGATGTCGTCGATCTCGATGAGGCGAGGCGTCTTCTTCAGATCGAATTCGCCAGCATCTTCGCGGATTTCAGGAGGAATCCACGGCAGGCCGAAGGCTTTGTAGATGGACTCTTCAGTCTTGGATGCAATGGGCTTGACGCCGCGTTCCTGCGGAGGCGCCTGCTTGCCATCGTCGGGGAAAAGGCCGTATTCGTTGAGGCGTTGCTTCTTTTTCTGGGCGCGCTCGCGCAGTTCGACGTTGTGGGCCTTGGAGCCGGTGAAGTAGAGCAGCGCAGCGCCGAAAGATGAATCGGGGACGATGCCAAGATCGATCTGCATGCCGTCGGCGAGGCGCACGGAGGTCTTCGACTCGCCGCTGGCGAGAACCTTGTCGATCATCGCCATGCTGCGGAAAGCGTGGGTGAGCGCAGAAGGATCGGAAGCGGAGGCGATGAGGTCGATATCGCCAACAGTTTCCTTGCCGCGGCGAAGCGAACCTGCGTATTCGAGTTGCTTGACGCCTTTCACCTGGCGCAGGAACTCGATGATGTTCTCAGCAAGAGGCAGGGCATCGCCGAGGCGCTCGCGCTCGGAGGCCTTGCTCACGAACTCAAGCGCTGCGTTGATGTTCTGCAGCGTCTTGTCGCCCATCTTGGGCATGCCCTGCAACTCGCCGGATTGAAGTTTGCTGCGCAGCGATTCAAGATCAGTGACGCCGGCTTTTTCCCAGAGCATCTTGACGGTCTTGGGACCCACTCCCGGAATGTTGAGCAGTTGCACGAGGCCCGGGGGGAGATTGGCGACAAGTTCATCGTGATCCTTCACGCGGCCGGTCTGCACGTATTCGATGATGCGCGAAGCGGTGCCTTCGCCGATGCCGTCGATCGCGGTGAGTTTGGATTTGTCATCGGCCAGCGAGCCGACATCGACGGTGAGGTCCTTGAGGATGCGCGCGACCTTGTTGTGCGCGTTGACGCGGAAGACGTTGTCGCCGGTGATTTCGAGCACGGCGGCCATCTCGGAGAAGATGCGCGACAACTCGGTGTTGGTGCTCATGGCGGAGTGTATTCAGGCGACGTCGCCCAAGCCCAGCGTCTCGCCGTACTTCTTGAGCAGACGCTTGCGCAGCAGCGCATCGCGTTCGCCGCTGAGCGTGGGGTTCTTGGCGATCCATGCTTGAGCGTCCCGCCTGGCCATGCGAAGCAAGTCAACATCGCGCGGCAAGTCTGCAATCTGAAAGGGGGCCACGCCTGACTGACGCGCACCGAACAACTCGCCGGGCCCGCGGATTTCAAGGTCTTTCTCGGCGATGACAAACCCATCGTTGGTGGCGACAATGGCTTCGAGGCGCGCCTTGCCGTCATCGGTGACGGGATCTGCCACAAGCACGCAGAGGGCGCGTGTTTCGCCACGGCCGACGCGCCCTCGCAACTGGTGCAGTTGCGCAAGGCCGAATCGATCGGCCTGCTCAATGACCATCACGGATGCGTTGGGCACATCCACGCCGACTTCGATGACGGTGGTTGCGATCAGCGCATCGATTTGACCTGCGCGGAACTTCGTCATGATGTCTTCGCGTTCCTGCCGCTGCAGACGGCCGTGCATCGCAGCGAGACGTTTGCCGGTGAGCGGACCTTTCGCAAGCCAATCCATGTGCGACTTGACAGCTTTCAATCCGCTGTCGGTTTCATCAATCACGGGCACGACGATGTAGGCCTGCTCGCCGCCGTCGATGCGCTTGGCGAGGTACTTGTACACTTCCATCGCCTTGGCCTGGGTGACCCACTTGGTGATGGCGGGCTTGCGGCCGGGCGGAAGACCCTTGATGGTGGAGATGTCAAGATCGCCAAAGACCGTCAGCGACATGGTGCGTGGAATGGGGGTGGCCGTCATGACCAGCACGTGGGGCGTGGAAAGGGCGTCAGCGGTTTTGGCGCGCAGCACGGCGCGCTGGTGCACGCCGAAGCGGTGCTGTTCATCAATGACTGCGACTGCAAGGCTCTTGAAGTTGACGCCGCCGGAAAGCAACGCGTGGGTGCCGATGAGCAGATCGATTTCGCCAGCTTCCAGACGCTTGTGCAGATCGCGCCGCTGGGCGGCCTTGAGCGAACCGGTGAGCAATTCGATGGACACGCGCGCACCGGTAAGCATGCGTGTGATGGACGCAAAATGCTGCTCGGCGAGCAATTCCGTTGGAGCCATCAGCGCGGCCTGGTGGCCTGAGGCAACGGCCATCAACATCGAATACAGCGCCACGACCGTCTTGCCCGCCCCCACGTCGCCCTGCACAAGGCGGTTCATCGGCGCGGTCTTTTGCAGATCGCGGGCAAGGTCTTTGACGACGCCGTTCTGGCCATCGGTGAATCGAAATGGAATGCGTGCGCGAATGTGCTGGTCGATCGCCTTGGAGTGCTTGAGCGCTGGGGCGTGCAGTTTGCGCTGCCTGTGGTGCCGCTTGATCATCACGCCCAGTTGCAGCATGAGCAGTTCATCAAACGCCAGTCGCCGCCGACCCGCTGCAATGTCGTCTTCATCATCCGGCCGGTGCATCATGCGATACGCTTGGGCCAACGTCGGCATTGCAGTCTTGCGGCGGTACTCCTCAGGCAGATGATCGTCCAACTGCGCGATCGCATCATCAAGCACCGAGTTGATCGCTTGGTGAATCACCGTGGATGGAAGTGTTTCGCTGGCCGGGTACACCGGCACGTAGCGGTCATCGCGCGGCGGCGCGTCGGGCGCAGCATCGCCGTCGGTTGCGGCCATCTCCTGCCACTTGGGGTTCACCATTTCCAGGTAATCGCCGTGGCGCTTGGCTTTGCCGGAAGCGATGATGTGCATGCCCGGGTGCAGTTTGCCTTTCATCCACGGCGCGTTGAACCAGGCGAGTTTGATCGTTCCGGTTCCGTCAGACAGCGTGGCCTGGTACGGAGCGCGCCGGGTGGTGGGGGCGCGAGCCGCGGCGACTTCGCCGCGCAGCGAGACGTTGGCTTCGGCCCCGTGCACCGGGCCGATGGTCCTGCTGGCGTCGGCGATGGATTGCTCCGCGAGTTCGTGCTCATATCGCGAAGGCAGGTGCAGGATGAGGTCCGCCACGCCACGGATGCCCAGCTTGCGAAACGCCGCCGCCCGACGCACGCCGACACCCGGCACATCGGCGATGTTGGTGGTCAGTTTGATGGGATTCACAAGCGCGGCGGGCATGAGGGACAGTATATTGATGGCGCTGGGGCGACACTGCTCCGCCTGTTTTCCCTATTGGCAATGCGTGTCGTTGCTGGTATTTGATGTTCTCGCGGAGGCACAAAATGACACATCTGAGGATTGAGTTTGCGGGCAGATCGACATCCCTCCTGTTGGGCTTAGCCGTCGGGTCGGTATTTCTCGGAGTGGCGGGCTCACCGCTTCAATCACCGAGCAAGAATCCCGGCATCTCGACCGCAGAAATCGCGTCCCAAGTTGAAGCGACTCTCGTCAATGCCGCGTACCTGCACATGACCGGGTCGGCATCCGAGTTGGAGAAGCAGGTCACCTTTGAAGCGCACATGTGCCCAGATAGGTACAAGCTGCACGTGTTTGATAAAAACCAGCTCGTGCTTGGCTGGGCGTGGGCCAATGGGCGGGTGACCGAGTACCGCCCAAAAATGGAAAGGCGACCAATCGTGGAGCGCGATACCGATGA
>CAMPIL010000283.1 GCA_946886375.1 uncultured Phycisphaerales bacterium | reverse complement strand
GGCAGCGTCTTGATCCCCCATTTCTTGAAGAACTCGTCGATAGTCTCGCGCTTCATAAAGATCGCTCCGAACTTTCTTGCGGCTGACTTCTACGGCCAGTCCGGCCGCTTGGATCGCAGATTCAATCTTGCTGCGCCACTCATTGAGCCCGGCGTCGTCGCCAAAGTAGATCAGCTCAAAACCATTGTCCTCATCAGAGCCGGTGAAATCAAGACTGCGGCTGGCGCTGAACTCGCGAGTAATGGCTTCCCACTCTGCCTCAGTGACGGCAGACTGGTCGGGCTTGGAGATTCGCACAGCCGGCGCCTCGCCGCCCAGTGTGCTATCAATCGGGAAGCTGGCTACGACGGCATCCTGGCCCAGACCGATCCCCATAGCCACAGCAGTCGTGATGGCCCGCGCATTTGACTGCGGCTGCGGCATCAGTTCGATGCGATACGAGAACTCGGGCACGCCCTGCCATGATCCGCGAACGATGCTGGCACGCACCGGCCCCCAGTCCATCAGGCGCAGAAACAACGGGGCGCGCTGGCTGTCGAAGATCGACTGCGCGATCTCTTCGTGAATCTGTCGCTGCTCGGCAGGCGTAATGCCTCGCGACGGCGGGATGATGCCTGAACCCGAGCCGGGCTTGCTGGCTACGATTGAGGCGGCGGGTTGATCTTGAACTTCCCGCTTTCCAACGCTTTGGAGAAGTCGTTGATCGCCTCTTCAGTTTCGTAGATCATCTGATCCTCGTCGGGACCGGATATGTTGATTGGGGCGGAGCTGTCCAAAGAGTCGTCGGGCTGCTTCGGCGTAATCGGTGGGTTTGGATCGTTCATTTTCAGCTCCAAGTTTAGCATACAGCGCCTTCTCCGCGTCGCAATTCAGTGATGCGGCACTGCGTTGAAATCCCGCTGCGGTTTCGCTCCATCGGGGTGCTCCCACACGATCGCGCCTTGCTCTTGTCGCCCGATCATGTCACGCTGAGCAGCCAACATGGCTCAGCAGATCATTGAAGCAGACCTCGCGTGGATCGGCTCACCCGGCCGATTCGAATCCGGCATCCGCATCGTCATTGAACCGGATGGCGTCATCTCTGATGTCGGTCCGCACATCAGCGCCACGCCAACGCTGCGCTTGCGCGATCGCGCGTTGCTTCCGGGCTTCGTCAACGTTCACAGCCATGCGTTTCAGCGCGGCCTGCGCGGTCATGGCGAACTCTTCCCAGAAGGCAAAGGGAGTTTCTGGACATGGCGCGAGGCGATGTACCAACTCGTGCAAACCATGAACGAGGACAAACTGCATCGTCTGTCAGTCCAGGCGTTTCGCGAAATGCTTGCTGCCGGCGTCACGACCGTGGGAGAGTTTCACTACCTGCATCACGACTCGAGTTTGAAAGGCTACGCCTATGATGAAATCATGCTGCGCGCCGCAGCGGAGGCCGGCATCCGAATCGCGCTCATTCAAACCTACTACAACACCGGCGGAATCGAAGAGCCGCTGGCGGGTGGGCAATTTCATTTTCGCACGCAGTCGCCTGTGGAATACTGGACGCAGTTTGATCGTCTTGCGGCCAAACTGAACGGGGACAGGCAAACGCTCGCCGCCGCCGCCCACTCCATTCGCGCCGCATCCATTGCGGATATCGCATCGCTGCACGAGGAGTCCATTCGCCGCCGCCTGCCGTTCCACATGCACGTGGAAGAGCAGCCGCAGGAAGTCCACGACTGCGTGCAGCATTACGGCAAGCCGCCCATGGCCGTGCTCAATGAACATCTGCAGATCAATCCCATGTTCACTGCGGTGCACTGCACCCACACGGCCGCGGCCGACAGGGCCGATTTTCTCAACGCGGGCGGCAACGTGTGCATCAACCCGCTCACCGAAGGCAATCTGGGCGACGGCATTCCCAATCTCGCGACCATTCACAAGCGCAACGGCCATGTCGCACTGGGCAGCGACTCAAACCTGCGCCTGTGCTGGACCGAGGAAATGCGCTGGCTCGAATACGGCCAGCGCTTGTCCACGCAACAGCGAGGCCTGTACGTTGACGACCAAGGCAGCGTCGCCCGCAAACTGCTTGAATCGGCCACGATCAACGGCGCGCGATGCCTGGGTGTCAAGACGGGAAAGATTCAAGCGAAGAATCAGGCGGACTTCGCAGTGATCGACCTGACCGCGCCCGCCTTGGCCGGGTGGACCGCTGACACGCTGCTGGATGCGCTGATTTTCGGCACCGGCAACGAGGCGATCGCGGCGGTGTGCGTTGGCGGAAGATGGGTTCGCCCTTGCCAGCAAGCCGTGCGATGAGCGCGATCAACTGAATCACTCGCGGCGGCGTGGTGAAGCGACTATATTGATCGCCCCCTGCGGCGATGCCACGACCGCGGCGCTCGCAGGGCAGTTTCGCGTTCAAGGAAGGACCGCCAGGTTTGGAACAGCCAAAACGCATCGCATATTTTTCAATGGAGATCGGGTTTCACGCGGGCATTCCCACCTACAGCGGTGGCCTGGGCGTGCTGGCGGGCGACACCGTGTGCTCCGCCGCCGACCTGCGCGTGCCGCTGGTGGCCCTGACGCTGCTGCACCGCAAGGGATATTTCGTGCAGGAACTGTCCGACGATGGCTCGCAGTCGGAGCGTCCCGCGCCGTGGAATGTTGAGGAATACCTTGAACCCTGCATGCCGATCATCTGCGTGCAGATCGAACGTCGCAACGTTTTCGTGCGCGCCTGGCGCTATGTGATCAAAGGCGCCTCGGGCGGAACCGTGCCGGTGTTTCTGCTCGATACCGACATGCAGGAAAACGCGCCGGAAGACCGCGAATTGACCGATCACCTCTACGGCGGCGATCAGCGTTATCGCCTGTGCCAGGAGGTGTTGCTGGGCATTGGCGGCGTGCGCATGCTGCGTGCGCTTGGCTACCGCAACATCGAACGCTTTCACATGAACGAAGGCCACGCTGCGCTGCTCACGCTGGAACTGCTCAACGAGCACGCAGCGCTGCGAGGCGACACGGCCGTGACGATGGATGACGTCGTCGCGGTGCGCAAACAGTGCGTGTTCACGACCCACACGCCGGTGCCCGCAGGACACGATCAATTCCCGCTGCCGCTGGTGGATCAGGTCCTCGGCCGCCAGGACACCCTGCGCACGCACACCAGTTCGTTTCACGACAATCACTTGAACATGACGTACCTGGCCCTGAATCTCAGCCGGTATGTGAACGCCGTGGCCCGCCGGCACGGCGAGGTCAGCCGGCTGATGTTCCCAGACTATCCGGTGGATTCCATCACCAACGGCGTGCACGCCGCGTCATGGACCTCTGACGCCTTCACGGCGCTGTTCGACCGGCACATCGCAGGCTGGCGACAGGACAATTTCAACATCCGTCATGCGCTGAACATTTCGCGCGAGGACATCTGGAACGCGCACATGCAGTCCAAGTCCGCGCTGATCAATTTTGTGAACGAGCGCACGGGAATCGGCATGGACCCCAACGTCTTCACGCTGGGATATGCCCGCCGCGCCGCGACCTACAAGCGTGCCGACCTCCTGGTCAGCGACATCGATCGACTGAAGGCGATCGCCGCCAAGCACGGCCCGATGCAGATTATCTACAGCGGCAAGTCGCACCCGCGCGATGGCGGAGGCAAGGACATGATCCGCCGCGTCTTCGAGGCGATCGAGCGCGCCAAGCCCGATATCAAGATCGCGTATCTGTCCAACTATGAAATGGCGTTGGGCCGGCTGATCACCGCGGGGGTGGATGTCTGGATCAATACGCCCCAGCGGCCGCTGGAGGCTTCAGGAACCAGCGGCATGAAGGCCGCACTCAACGGCGTTCCGTCGCTGAGCATCCTCGACGGCTGGTGGATTGAAGGCTGCATTGAAAACGTCACCGGCTGGGCGATCGGCTCGGATGATTACAACAACAATCACAACGGCAACGGGCAGAATGACGACGGGTCCGACGCCGCCGCGTTGTACGACAAACTTGAACACGTCGTGCTGCCGGCGTTCCACCATCAGCGCGATGCGTTCATCGACATCATGCGTCACGCCATCGCCATCAACGGCGCGTACTTCAACACGCAGCGCAAGGTGCAGGAATACGTGGTGAGGGCGTATACGACGTGAGAGCGTGGGCGGCGGTTGTGTGTTCTTTCAGCGCGTGGCGCCCGTTTCTGCCACGCTCAACCGAATTTCGCCGCCGTTGCAGCGAATTTCCGGCACGTACATCGCGTGGCCGAGGACCGGCAGCGCGTGGAAGCGGCCGGGGACTTCGGCGCGCAGGTCGTAGCGCAGTTCCCACACGCCTTCGGGCAGTTTGTCAATGAACATCGACACGGTGCGGTCGCGCAATTCCTGGTACACCCAGCGCGTGCGGCCGGTGTAGTCCGCTGCGTCGCCATGTGCCTGTTCGGCGGCGACTGCATCATTGGGTTTGCCGCCGTCGCCAAATGTCCGCTGCACCGCGCCTGATTTCATTTCCCTGATGAACAGCGGCTCGCCGCTGCGCACAGCCACAGCCTCAAATCCGGCGGGCTTCAAATCTTCAAAGACGAGGTATTCGTAATTGTTCTTGCCTTCGACGGTGAGCACGACCTCCACCCGTTCGCCGCTGGCGACAGTGCCGCCGTCGGTCAACGGCAGGCGGTCATAGACGTAACCCTTCAAAAGCGTGGGCCGCGGCACGAGCTTGTAATATTCGCGTCGGACGAAGATCTCGTTGCCTGCGGGCGCGACAGGCTCTTCGAGGCTGAAGAACTTCGCCTCGGCTGCGAAATACAGCGGGCCGCTGCCGGACTTGCGGACGATGCGGATGTCGTTGT
>CAMPIL010000282.1 GCA_946886375.1 uncultured Phycisphaerales bacterium | reverse complement strand
GAAGAAGATGGCCGAGGATTCCAAGGTGGCGCTGCGCAACGAGCGGCGCGATGCCCTCAAGCACGTCGATCAACTGGTGAAGGACAAAACCGCGCATCTGTCTGAAGACCAGGGCAAGACCGCCAAGACGCAGATCGAAGACATGACCAAGAAGCACATCGATCAGATCGAGCAGATGGCAACGAAGAAGTCCGCCGAAGTCGTGCAAGTGTGAAGCGATTGATGATCGATAGTTGACAGAGGCGGGATGGGGACCGCCGCTTGCGGCGTAGCGCGCTGACGACACGGAGGCCTCGGATGTTGTCGATGCTCGTTCCAATCATCACGCTGATGACCCCGCCGCCCCTGCCGACCGTCGTGGTCGATCGCGACAATGTTGAAATTGTCGAGTCGTGCGTCATTGAAGTTTCAGTCAATCCGATCATCGACGCCGACGGCAACGGCGTGATCCACATCACCCGCGGCAATGTGACGGTCGACTTCGCGCAGCAGCAATTGCATGGCGGGGCGAGCGGCCAGACGCCCGATACGTTTGCGGGGACGGGCATCAGGATCGCCGCGAAAAACGTAACGCTTAAGAATGCGAGCGTGTCGGGCTACAAGGTGGGCATCCACGCCGTCCACGCCAACGGACTGACGATTCGCAATTGCAATGTTTCGAACAATTTCCATCAGCGGCTGAAATCGACGCCGCAGGCGGAGGATGAGACGGATTGGCTCTGGCCTCACGCGAATGATGACAATGAATGGATGACGAACTACGGCGCGGGCTTGTGCGTTGAAGATTCCGAGCACGTGACGCTGCACGACATCCGGGCGCGCAAGACACAGAACGGCATCATCCTCGATCGCGTGAACGATTCCAAAGTGTACGACTGCGATTGCTCGTTTCTCAGCGGTTGGGGTTTGGCGATGTGGCGCAGCAACCGCAACGTGATCTCGCGCAATGCGTTTGATTTCTGCGTGCGCGGCTACAGCCACGGCGTGTACAACCGGGGACAGGACAGCGCGGGCATACTCATGTTCGAGCAATGCAGTGAGAATGTCATCGCGGAGAACTCATGCACCCACGGCGGCGATGGATTCTTCGGATTCGCGGGCAAGGAAGCGCTGGGCGAAGTGAATCCGCAAGACGATCAGGGGTGGTACAAACGCCGTGGATGCAATGACAACGTCTTTGTGCGGAACGACTTTTCATTTGCCGTGGCGCATGGCCTTGAAATGACGTTTAGTTTCGGCAACCGCATCCACGACAATACCTTCTTCGAGAACGCGATCTGCGGCGTCTGGGGCGGCTATTCGCGCGACACGATCATCGACCGCAACGCATTTCGGCGCAACGGGAAAATGGCCTATGGATTGGAGCGCGGCGGCATCAACGTTGAACACGGCGCGCACAACGTGATCTCTGGCAACAGGTTTGAAGACAACAAGTGCGGCGTGCATTTGTGGTGGGATGACGATGAAGCGCTGCTCAGCACGCCGTGGGCACGCGCCAACGCCGTCGGCGATGAGCCCGCCGCCATCATCCGCGAGAACCACTTCCAGCAGAACAATCCCGCGCTGCACTTGCGGCACATGCGGCGGCCTGTGTTCATGGCGCGCAACACGTTCGAAATCGAGCGGCTGGCCGGCGGCGCCGAGCGCAGCGACGCGCCGCCCGAACACGCGATCATCGAAGGCGACTCCACCGCAGTCGAAGTCCCAGCCGATTGGCGCATCATCGAGAATCTCGACGGGCCGGAGCTCGCCGGCCTGCCGGGTGCGACGCGGCCGGCGGGAGCGCGCGAGCAACTGCGCGGCCGCAAGAACATCATCATGACGGAATGGGGGCCGTGGGAGCATGCTTCACCGCTGCTGCAGTTCATGCGCCACTTCGACACCGCCGATGAATACCGCCTGCGCGGCGCCGGCGCCATGCCCGCGCAAGAAGCGATCGGTGTGGAAGGCGAAGCCATCGCGCTGGTGCGCGGAGACCTCATTGGCGTGCTGGCAAAGCGGCCCGACACGCTCACGCCCTATCGCATTTCATTCGATGCGGATGGCCCCCGGCTAGCCGCCAGCGGCGTACTCACCGGCGGCTCGTGGCGCATGTTGGCCTTCGCCTCATCGGCCGATCCGCGCGAAGATGAAGAGCGGTGGCGTGCCGAGGGCATCGCCCACGCGAAGACAATCTTAGCCGATGCGCTCGATCTGCGCTTCGGCTCCGGCGGGATCGGCGACGCGCTGGAGCTGCCGCTGCGCCTTCCCGCCGATCACTTCGGCGTGATCGTCACGCGCTCACTCACCATTCCCGCTGGCAAGTGGCGCATCACGACGCTCTCCGATGACGGTATCCGCGTGTGGATGAACGACCAACTCGCCATCGATGACTGGGCCTGGCATGGTCCGACGAAACACGATCATGAATTCGAGTTGGCGCAGGAGTCATCGATCAATTTCCGCGTGGAATATTTTGAATTGGATGGCCACGCCGTGCTGACGCTGGATATTCAGCCGCGCTGATACGGGCCATCATGGCATATGGCCGACTGGGGCGGCGTGCTTGACGGCGGGCAAGTCCACGCGCACCACTGTGCCTGCATTCGGCGGGCTGCTGATCGTCAATTGTCCGCCGACGGATTGCACGATGGTTCGAACCAGCGCCAGCCCCATGCCGCTGGCGGCGGTGGGCGGCTCGGCGGTGGAATGTTGCAGCCGCGACAACACCGCCGGCGCAATGCCTGGTCCGTCATCGCTCACGCTGAATTGCACGCGGTTGGTTTCCGCATCAAACGATGCGGCAAGGGTGATCTGGCCCCGCCCGCGCCCGGCCATGGCCTTGCCGGCGTTGTGAACCAGGTTCAGCGCCACCTGGCTGAGCGCATGCGGGGCGATTCGCACCGGCGGAAGGTCGCCGCGAATCGGGGCCACCAGTTTCACGCCCCGCGGCAGCGAGAGTTTGAGCAGCGGCAGATTCTCTTGGCACCAATTGATCAGGTCGGTTTGGGCCTCCGGCGCAGCGGCGCTCGGGTCCGCAGCCACCTGCATGATGTTTCGGCAGAGCAATTGCAGATAGTTCGCCGCGGCGCGGATGGTCTTGAAATCCTCTTCATTGACATGGCCGTGACGGGCGGCGGATTCCAGCGAGTCCAATCGATTGCGAATGGGGAACAAGAGATTGCCCGCGTCGTGGCCGATGCCTGCCGCAAGCATCCCCAACAGCGAGACGCGGTCGGAAAAATGCAGCCGGCTCATGGCCCGCTCGAGTTCGCGGCGCTGGCGCTCCACTTCGTCCTGCAGTGCAACGTTCCGGTCGCCGACCCGCTGCGCCAGTCGCTCAGCCCGGTCGCGCAGATCGTGCATGCGGCCCGCGATGAGCGCGACGGTGAAGCCGACGATGAAGTAGAACAAGGAGCCGAGCATCACCGCAGGCGGCAGATTCAGGATGCTGGGCTCCGGGCGAAAGAAAAGGAAACCCGCCAGCCAGCCGAGCACGCATGCGGTGATCGCCGGGCCCATTCCGCCCAGCCATGCCGCGAGCAGGATCGCCAGATAAAAAGTGACGAAGGCATATCGGTCTTCAAAGACGCGATCGACGCTCATGCGCAGACCGATGGCGCAGAGGACAGCGGCAATTGCCATGCCGTACCGCCAAGCAGCGCTGCGAAAAAACCTCTTAGATGTCATGAGCCCGCCTATTGAAAAAACCAAGGCGATCAAATGAAGCCTAGAACAACTGGATTGTGGGTCAAGCGTGGACCGAAACCGCTCACAGCAAGGCGCGATTGGCTGCCAAGAAAAGGCGAATCGGCTGAGGCGGCCTGTCGTGGAGCGCGCACGCCGCGTTCTTGTGGATGATATCAGGTTGCCGATGAGATGAACAACGGGCTATTCCGTCACGGAGGAGTGCACTTTTCTCCGGCGGGCCGGCGGGATATCGAGTTGCTGGCGATACTTCACCACGGTGCGGCGAGCGATGTCGATGCCGCGCTTCTTCAGTTCATCAACCAGCGCTTCGTCGCTGAGCGGGTGAGTTTTATCTTCCGCGTCGATGATTTCCTGAAGGACTGCCTTGATCGCGTCCCAACTCATCGACTCGCCGGCCCCGCCGTGCGTCGATGTGCCGCCGCTGAAGAATTTGCGCAGCGGAACCAGGCCGCGCGGCGTTTGCATCCATTTGTCGGCGACAGCACGGCTGACCGTGCCGACGTGAATGCCCAGTTGATCGGCGACTTCGATCATGGGCAGCGGCTTGAGATGCTGCGGGCCATGGTCGAAGTACTCGCGCTGACGGGCAAGCACCACGTTCACCACGCGCAAAAGCGTGTTCTTGCGCTGGTTGATCGATTCAATCAGCCACTGCGCATTGCGAAGATTGTTGCCAATGAACTCGCGCGTCGTGGAATCAACCTTGCGGTCCTTCGCCATTTCCTCGTAGCGGGGCGAAATGCGCAGCGTGGGCAGCACGCCGTCGCTCAGCGCCGCAACGTAGGCGTCGGACTGCTCATCGAATTCCACGTACACATCGGGAACGATCGGCGGAACCTCGACATCCACCAAGTCGCGCCCGGGACTGAGTTTCAGCCGCTTCATCAATTCCATTGCGGCGTGAATGGCGTCCATCGTCATCTGCGCCTTCTGCACGATCTTCGGCAGGCGGTTCTGCAGCAGGTCGTCAAAGTGATCGCGGATCAGCGTGCGAACGTCGTTCCAGTTGTGATCTTCATCATCGACGGCTTCCAACGCGTCGATCTGCAGCAGGAAGCACTCGCGGTTGTCGCGCGCCCCGATGCCCGGCGGCTCAAGGTTGTGCTGCACTTCGTGCAAGGCGCGCTGGAGAAGATCAAGCG
>CAMPIL010000281.1 GCA_946886375.1 uncultured Phycisphaerales bacterium | reverse complement strand
AATGGGAGCAGATGAAGCGCCTGGAAGAAGAAACCGAGAAGAACGGAACCGTGTTCCAGGATTCTCAGGATGACGACGCGATGGGCGAATCGACCTCGGCCCAGATCGAAACCATCGACCGCGATGACGAAGGCGTGCCGGCCGAGTACGAAGACGAGTTTCGGCGGTAACTGAACGACTGAACGCACGAGCCGCGGGTTACCACCACGCGGCTATTTTGTTTTTGCGAACTGCACAATACCTCGCCCGCACTCGATCAGCAGATCGGTTTCCTCTTTCGTGAACGTCCGTTCATTTCGATTCGCGATCCCCAGCGTGCCGACGACGTTCTCCCCGTCAAAAATCGGTACGACGATCGCGCCTTCCAAACCGGTGGCCCTGGCTCCCGGACGCACGTTGCCGCTGGCATCGGTCTGCAGGTTGCACACGGTCACCGGCTCGCGCCGCTGTGCGGCAAGACCAGCCATGCCCTTGCCCACGGGCACGGTGCGGATGACATCGAGCACCGGCGCGGGGATGCCTTTGCTCGCAGCGCGCAAGCGGAGCATGTTTGGTGAATCCATGAAATGAATCGTCCCGCTGTCGGCTTTGAAATGGAAAATGATCACCCCGAGCGCCGCGTCCAGATCAGCGGCCGCACTGATGGCATCGAAGAGCGTGCTCATGCGACCACTATAGCCGCACGGGCACGCTCAATGCCCCGGTCAAACCGTTCCGCCTCGTCGCACCAGCCCAGCAATAAGTGAGATCACAAACAGAACCAGGAAGATGACAAAGAGGATTTGCGCGATGCCGGCCGCTCCGGCTGCGACGTTGCCGAAACCGAAGATGGCCGCGATGATCGCCACGATGAAAAAGATGAGGGCCCAGTACAGCATGGTGTGTTCCTCTCAATGAATCCGGTGACGCACGCTTGCCGTCACCATGATCATGATTCGCGCCGATGAGACCGCCCGCCGCTGGGAAGCCAACCTAATTCCGAAGGCGGAAGAGGCTGTGTCACGCCGGCCGGCGCGGGCCGTCGCCTGACGCCATATTCTGCAGCACACGCAGCGCATCCTCGGCCGAGGTCATCGGGCGGATTGACGGCACGCGCACCATGTCAAATCGTGCTCGCACATCGATCCCCAGCGGATCAATTCCCACCATCACGGGCTGCTCCACCTCCATGCTCCCGAAGCGGGCGCACAATTGCCGAAGGTCATCAAGGTGATTCTGGTTGATGGTTCGGCAGATCTGTCCTTCAACTTTCGCCAGCGGATTGGGCCGCATGAGCGCCTGCCCGTCAATGACCATTTCGCCATAGCGTGCCGCGTCGATGACCATGAACGCCCAGCGGACATCGTCGGGCTCGCCGTGATAGATGCGCCAGCGGTCAGCCGCCGCGCCCTCGGGGCCACGCTCATCGAATTGCTCCAGCGTCAGTTGCAATTCCATTGCGCCCTCAGCGTATTCAGGCACAAACAGCACGTGATCAAACGCCCGCAGCATCGCCACCATCACCGGCGCGATGAGTCGTCCGTCGGGATGAATGACGTACTTGATGGGGCGCAGGTTCTCCTCAAAGCGCAGGTCGCCCGTGGCGTGAGCGCGCAGGAAGGCATGTGCTTCATCAATCACCGATTCGGCCATGCCGGGATGGTATCGCGGGAGGCGCGGCAGGAGCGAGGAAATCGCCGCGATCATCAATCGACCCCAGCGACCCTGAATGTTCAACGACGCTACGATGCGCGCATGACGCTGGTCGCGGCTTCCATCGCAGTGCACGAACCTTCGGACATCGACCTGGACCTTGATCGCGCGGCCGAGGCGGTGCGCAAGGGAGCGACGCTGATCGAGTGGCGGGTTGATGCTTTGGCCGAGCACGCCGATGCGCTGTCCAGCACGCTGGAATTGGTCCGGCGCACTCCCGCGCCGTGCATCGTGACTTGCCGCGCGTCATGGGAAGGCGGCGAATACCGCGGCGTTGAGTTCGATCGCGCCGCGCTGTACGCCTCGCTGCTGAAAGCCGATGTCCGGCCGCGATACATCGATGTGGAGTTATCCGCGTTTCAGCGCGATCCGCAGGCCTGGCAGGAAGTTCGCGCGCTGCTGGAGCGCCCGCAGGCCGACCGCGACCTGAACACGAGCCTGATTCTCTCGACGCACGACTTCAACGGCCGGCCCGCCGACCTGCTCCAGCGCATCGAGGCGATGACCGCTGATCCATTATGCGCCGTGATCAAGGTGGCCTGGCACGCGCGATCGCTGCGCGACAACCTTGAGGCGTTTGATCTGCTGCGCGACCGGCACAAGCCGATGATCGCCCTGTGCATGGGTCCGTTTGGATTGATGAGCCGCGTGCTGGCGCCGAAGTTCGGCGGGTTGCTCACCTTCGCTGTGGACACCGAGGCGGAAATCACCGGACCCGGGCAACCGACGCTGGATGAATTGCGCGGCCTGTATCGCTTTGACGAGATTGGAGTGCAGACGCGCGTGTACGGCGTGATCGGCTGGCCGGTGTCGCACTCGCAAAGCCCTGCGATTCACAACGCGGGATTTCGGGCGGTGGGGTTTGATGGCGTGTACCTTCCCCTGCCCATCCCGCCTGAGTACGAACACTTCAAGGCGACCGTCGGCTCGCTGATCGACCACGCGGGGCTGAATTTTCGAGGGTCCAGCGTGACGCTGCCGCACAAGGAGAATCTGCTGCGATTCGTGCGCGAGCGAGGCGGGCGCATCGATCCGCTGACCGAGCGCATCGGCGCGGCGAACACGCTGGTGGTTGGCAGCGCGGGCGGGTTGGAGTGTCTCAACACCGATAGCACGGCCGCGGTGGAATCTTTGTGCGCAGGCATGGAGATCGACCGCGCCGGGTTGCGCGGCAAGAAGATCGCGGTGATTGGTGCGGGCGGCGTGGCGCGAGCGGTGATCGCGGGCTTGCTGGAGGCGGGGGCGGACGTGACGGTGTTCAATCGAAGCATGGACAGCGCGGCTCGGCTGGTCAACGAATTTCAGGAATGGGCTGGCCAACGGGGAAGAATCCGTGCCGCGGCGTTGGATGAAATCGTGAGCGAAGCGTTTGAGGTGTACATCAATTGCACGCCGATTGGGATGTCCGGCGGGCCCGCCCCGAATGATTCGCCGCTGCCGCCGCAAACGCCGTTGAACGAAAACACCACCGTGTTCGACACGGTGTACACCCCGCCGCGCACGCCGCTGATTCAAGAGGCCGAGGCGCGCGGGGCGCGGGTGATTTCCGGAGTCGACATGTTCCTGCGGCAGGCGGCGATTCAGTTTGAGCGGTGGACCGGCGTGCCGGCGCCGATGGAAACATTCAAGCACGCGATGGCCCAGCGATCTTGAACCCGCCGCGCCCCCGCCCCCGGTGCCGGGCGTTCAAAGCACAAACTGCCGCAAATCCTCGTCTTTCATGATGCGCATCAAGCGCTCGCGCACGAACTGGGGCGTGATCACGATGCGCGTTTCGCCTCGCGCCGCGAGATCCGGCGCATCGAAACTGATCTCCTCGAACACGCATTCGATCACGGTCATCAATCGCCTGGCTCCGATGTTCTCCATCCGCGCATTGGCCTCCGCCGCCAGTTCCGCCATCGCGTCGATCGCGGCAGGCTCGAACTCAACGATCAATCCCTCGGTCTGCAACAGAGCCGCCTGCTGCTTGGTCAGCGCGGCGTCGGGCTCGCGCAGAATGCGCTTGAAGTCATCGGCTGTCAGCGCTTCCAGTTCTACGCGGATCGGAAAACGCCCCTGCAATTCCGGCATCAGGTCGCTCACCTTCGCGCTGTGGAACGCGCCGGCGGCAATGAACAGGATTTGATCCGTGTTCACCGTGCCGTAGCGCGTGGGAACCGAAGAGCCTTCCACGATCGGCAGGAGATCGCGCTGCACGCCCTGGCGGCTGACATCCGCGCCGCCCCCGGAAGTGCGGCCCTCGCCGGTGGGCGATGCGATCTTGTCGATTTCATCGAGAAAAATGATGCCGCTTTGCTGCGTGCGCTCGATTGCGGTCTCGATGAGTTTTTCACGATCGATGAGTTTGGTGGTTTCCTCTTCCAGCAGAATGGCGCGGGCGCGCGAGACGGTGACGCGCCGTCGGCGGGCGCGCTCGGGCAGCATGTTCTCCAGCATGGAACTCAGCGAGGGATCGAGCTGGTCAGGCCCCATCATGCCGATGATCGGCACAGCGGGTTTTTCAGTGACGCTGATTTCGATCTCACGATCCTCAAAGAAGCCATCGCGCAATTTCTGAAGCATGCGGACGCGAACGCGATCGTGAGTATCGATGGGCGGGGCGGCCGTGGCGGCCCCGGCAGGTGATGTTGCACCATCACCTTCGGCTGCGATTGGGAAGCCGCCCGCGCCCCCGGGTTGCAACCCCGGGGTGCCATAGGCGTGTGGATCGTGCAGAGACGTATCGCCGAGCAGCAGCGACACCAGCCGCTGTTCCACTGCGTTCTCTGCGCGTTCGCGCACCTGCACGGCCTGCTCGGCCCGCACCATGTTGATGGCCAGTTCAAGCAGGTCGCGCACCATGCTCTCCACGTCGCGGCCGTGGTAGCCGACCTCGGTGTACTTGCTGGCCTCCACCTTGATGAAGGGCGCATTGACCAGTTTGGCCAGCCGCCGGGCGATTTCGGTTTTGCCCACTCCGGTGGGGCCGATCATGATGATGTTGCGCGGCGTGACCTCGCGCGCGAAGGACTTTTCAAGTTGTTGGCGCCGCCAGCGGTTGCGCACCGCCACGGCCACCGCCCGCTTGGCGGCGTCCTGGCCAATGATGTGGTGGTCGAGTTCGGCGACGATCTGGCGCGGGGTAAGGTCTTGCATGGT
>CAMPIL010000280.1 GCA_946886375.1 uncultured Phycisphaerales bacterium | reverse complement strand
GGTAATCTCCAGCACCACCGCATCCTTGTTGGCGTTGCGCTGAGGGTCGATCGTGATCGTGCCCGTCACGCCCGGAAAATTCCTGCTCGCTGCGATCGCGGCGGCGAGTTCCTTCCCGCCGGCCCCGTTGGCGCGATTCAGCGAATCAAACAGCAGCCTCGCCGCGTCGTAACCCAGCGCAGCCAATCCATCGGGGATTTTTCCGTACGCCGCCTGGTACTTCTTCACAAAGTCCTGAACCTCCGCCCGCTGATCCTCGTGCGAATAGTGATTGCTGAAATAACATCCGTTCAGCGCATCGCCTGCGTTCTTGAGCTCCTCGCTGTCCCAGCCGTCGCCACCCACCAGCGGCACGGTGAGGCCCAGCCGCCGCGCTTGCCGTGCAATGTTCACGACCTCGGTGTAATAGCCAGGCACGTAGATGAAATCGGGATTGGCTTCGCGGATGGAACTCAATTGCGCCGAGAAATCGTTGTCGCCATCGCTGTAGGCCTGCTCGGAAACAACCGTGCCACCCATGGATGTGAACGATTGCTTGAAGTTGTCATTCAACCCCGAGGAATACGCCTGGGCACGATTGAACAGCGTCGCCGCCTTGCCCGCCTTGAGATTCTCGCGGGCAAACTTGGCCCCGACGTAGCCTTGGAAGGGATCGATGAAGCACACGCGGAAGATCATGTCGCCGATCGCCGTCACATCCGGGTTGGTGCTGGAGGGACTGATCATCGGTACACCCATGCGTTGGCAGATCGGCCCGCCCGCCAGGCTCCGCGAACTGGCCACCTCGCCCAGCACCGCCGTCACCTTGTCCTGCTGAATTAACCGGGTGACCGCCGTCACAGATTCCTGGGCCTTGCCTTGATTGTCGTAACTGATGAGCTTCAAAGGCCGGCCGTGGATCCCGCCCGTGGCGTTCTGCTCGTTCACCGCGAGCATGATCCCCATGTGCGTCGATTGGCCAAACGTCGCCTCGGACCCGGTCATCGAACCGTATTCGCCGATGAGAATCGGGTTGCCGCCGGCGTTGGTTTGACTTGACCCGCCGGCCTTCGAGGAGGGGTTGCTTCCGTCACAGCCGGCCAGCAGTCCGATGACGGCGGCGGCCCACAAACCCGGTTTCAATGACGCAATCACGCTTGTCACGGTGCAGGCTCCTGTTGCATGAGCGAGAAACTCCGACGCATTCGTCAATGTATGCCCAGATCAGGCAAAATGCCAGTGGCGACGCACCGGCGGAGCCGCAGCCATCATCGCTCAGCCTTCAGCAATTAACCCGAAGCGGCGTCGCACCCGGTGTTCGATTTGTGCGAACACCCAGCGGTCCGCAACCATGCCGATGATCACCATGATGGCCATCACGGAAACCACCTGCGCTGCGTCAGCGAAGTCGCGCCCGATGCTCAGCAATAATCCAAGCCCCTTGTTCTGCAGAGGGAAGATCAGCTCAGCGCCCATCAACGATCGCCATGCGAATGAGAATCCCTGTCGCAGGCTCGACGCCATCGCCGGCAAACTCGCAGGCAGCAACACGTACCGATACAGCCGCCAACCCCGTGCCGCCAACATCTGCCCCGCCCGTTGAAAAATCGGCGGGATGGTGCGCAAGCCATCACGCAACGCAATGGCCGTGGCGAAAGAACTGCCCAGCACAAGCACGAGCAGAACCGACGCCTCGTTGATGCCAAGCGTGAGAATCGCCAGCGGAACCCAGCACACGCTGGGCAGCGTCTGCAAGCCCAGGCACACCGGACCGAATAATCGATCGATGAACGACCACCGCCACATCGCAATGCCCAACACCATTCCCAGCGCCAGGCTGATTGCGAAACCAATCACCAATCGAATCGTGCTCACGAGAATGGCGCGCGGCAAGACCGTACGCAGCGGCACCCGTTCGCCCTCACCTGCGCCTGCAAGCGGCCAGTGCTCGCTCAACGGATCACCAAAGTGCGTCTGCCACCCCATCATGTCCAGCGTGGCGTCAAGCACGTGGCTGGGCGCGGGAAAGTGCCAGGACTTCCACCCGATGACGCGGTAGGCCCCTTCCCATGCGCCCAGCATCACCATCCACGCCAGCACCAGTTGCATTGCTCTGCGCATCAGGAACCATCTCCACATCGCCGGTCAATCATTCGTGTCCAGCCTCTGCGTGAAAGCGGGTCACTTCATCCTCGATTTCCTGACGCACCAGCCGCACCAGGTCGCCGACTTCCCGGCTGTCGAAATCCCTTGGATGCGGCAGATCAACCTTGAACTCACGCCGAATACGCCCGGGATTGGCGTGCAGCACGATAATCCGGTCGGCCAGTCGCACCGCTTCACCCACCGAGTGCGTCACGAAGAGAATCGTCTTGTGCGTCTGCAGCCAAAGGTCCTGCACCTGCTCGTGCAAAAGGGTGCGCGTCTGAGCATCAAGGGCCGCAAAGGGCTCATCCATCAGCAGCACTGCGGGATTCATCACCAGCGCCCGTGCGATGGCGATGCGCTGACGCATTCCGCCGGAGAGTTGATGCACGAGTTTCCCGCCGCTGTTGGGAAGATGAATCATGCGCAGGGCCGCGTCGATTCTCTGCTGCCGTTCCGACGCGGGCACGTTGGTCATCTTCAAACCAAAGCCGATGTTCTCGGCCGCAGTCAGCCACGGGAACAAGCCATGCTCCTGGAACACCATGGCCCGGTCCGGCCCGGGCCCACGCACGGGCTTGCCATCCACCTGCACGAGGCCGGCATCAGGATGAATCATTCCCGCCGCGAGATTCAGCAGAGTCGTCTTGCCGCACCCGCTCGGCCCGACCACGATCACGAACTGCCCAGGCTCGCAGGTCAGGGTGATGTTCTCGAGCGCAGGACGATTGGAGTTTTCGAAACGCTTGCTCACGCCGAGCAGTTCCAGTCGCCCGATGGTCGAGGCGCCGCTGCTCGGCGACGCAGCCGCACGAACCGACGCCGCGGCCTCACTGGCATTGGGAACTGTGGTCATTGGCGAACACCGCCAGGCTGGGGCGCAGAGGCAGCAGTCGCTTCCACCGCCTGATGCAGCAGTTGCGTGTCCACAAGTTTCGCCAAGTCGGGCTTCGCCTTGGAGAATCCAAGATCAAGAGACCATCGCGAGATTGCGGCGAACGTTTCCTGCATCGGATCGTTTGTGAACGAAATGCGCGACATGGCGTTGCCAAGCACGCTGCTGGCCAGTCGCTTGCCTGTCAGGTCGAACATCGCCTGCTCCACCTGCAGCAGGTACGAAGGCGCATCGTTCTGGAGACGCGTTGTCCACTGTGCGTGCGCACCGAGCAGGCGCTGAACGACATCAGGATGCTGTTGCAGAAATTCGGTTCGGGCGATAACGACAGTGAGCACGAAGGTCTTGTTCGGCCAGAGTTCTCTTTCCTCCATGATGATCCGGCCGCCGGCTTCCTGCACCAGCCGCTCGCCCCAGGGTTCGGGTGCCCACGCGGCATCAATCTGGCCGCGCGACATCATGGCGACTTGCTCAGCGTTGGGGATCGCAAGAATGTTGTCGGCATTGGGTTGCTTCAGTTCATGAATCACGTAATGCCGGGCTGCGATGTCCTGCGTGTTGCCCATCTGCGGCGTGGCGATGCGCTTGCCCGCCAAATCGCTCATTGACTGAATTGCAGAATTCGGCGAAGCCACGATCACGACGCCGTTGGCGGCGGCCCCCGCCACCACGCGCAGTGCTTCGCCCCGGCTTTTTTCAAATCCACTGAGCGCCGGCCCCGGTCCGATGTAGCACAGGTCGACTTCGCCCGCAAACAACGCCTCGATCGCAGACGGTCCGGCGTTGAACACGCGCGTGGTCAACGTGTGCGGCGAAACGGCGTTGGCGAATTCGCCGGACGCCACACCCAGCAGGGCTTGGGCGTGAGTCAAGTTTGCGAAGTAGCCGAGCCTGATTTCCACAGGAGTATCGGCCCGTGCGTTGTCACCGGGTTTGGCGGCACAACCCGGCAAGCATGCAGTCGCCAAGAGGGCGATCGCCATTTGCCGCAAGGCTCGGATGTTCGACGGCGACGTCGGTCGGCCGTATCGTGCAGCCATGATTCCTCCGCAAACGTGCATTGTATTGAATTTGCCCGAAATTGCAGGCTTCCAGCCCTAGGCTCTGGTCCTGTTTCATCTTCACATGTGGGCGATCGCCGACATCGCTGACGCCGTTGAAGCCGGGCTGAGACACCGGGCTGAGCAGTTGGACCTTGAACAGTCGGTTTACGGACTTGACGTGCAGGATGAACTCACGCTGCACCCGGTGCTTGCGCAGGGGTTCCACCATGCAGGCTTCGGCGTGCATCGCGAGCAACGCTACCCCGGCGATCGCCACAGGCGAAACGTCACAGAAGGCGAGCGGTGCGATTTTGTGCTCACAAGCGATGATCGCCAGCTGATTCATCCGTACGCACAACCCACGCTGTTTGATCCCGCCCCCGCCCCCGGGCGCGGGGGCGGCGTGCCGCTGGATGAAGCGTTCTGGCTCGAAGTCAAGGTTGTCTCGCAGTTTACGATCGAAGGCCCCAACGCCAACTACTCCTCGCAACTGCTTTCAACAGTGCGGCAGGACGTCACGAAACTCAGCAAAGACCCGGGCATTCTCCACGCTGGACTCCTGATCGTTCTGTTCGTGCGCGATCAACGCACCGCCGATCACGATCTGAAAATCTGGCAGGACCGATGCCTGCAACGCGGGCTTCCCATCGGCTCGCCTTCGCTTCGCTTTGTTGGGATCGCGGAGCGTCACGGCCACGGCGTGTGCGCGGCGGCGGTGTATCCGGTCCGTCACCTCTGAAATCATCCTGACCAGTTCATCGACCCATGTGCGGCTGCCTTTGG
>CAMPIL010000279.1 GCA_946886375.1 uncultured Phycisphaerales bacterium | reverse complement strand
ACAGGCTGCAGTCCACCATGTGAGACAGCCAGGTGATTGGGTGCCAGTTGGAGGCCTTGGTCGTGGTAAACGCCCAGGCGATGCCCTCGGCGGTCAGGCCGCGGGGCGTGATGGAGTTCTCGGTGATGTATTGATTGTCATCAAAGTCGATGAACGCGTGGCGAGCGGTGCGCGCGTACGGCACTGCGGCGATCGCGGCCAGGGCAATCAAGATGACAATGGTGCGGCTGCGATTCATTCATCCACCGGCGCGCTGGGCCTTCTGCTGGCGGGCCAATTGCAGGTACTTCTTGGCGTCTTCGGAGTCCGGTCGAAGTCGCAGCGCCTCTTCAAACGAGGCAATCGCTTCATCGATTCTGTCCTGCATCGCAAGCGCAATGCCCAGTTGCGCGTGTGCATCGTAACTGCGCGGCGACAGTTCGACCGCCTGCCGAAACTCCCCAATCGCTTCGTCGATCTTCATCTGCCGCGTCAGGGTCAACCCCAGATTGAAATGGGGATCCGCATACATGGGGTTCAGACGCAACGCCTCGCGGAACGATCCCGCCGCGTCATCCAGGCGATTCAGCCGGAGATACGCCACGCCGAGGTTGTGATGCGACAGCGCGATTTTCGGCATCAATTCGATCGCCGTCTTGTAGTACGGAATCGATTCTTCCGGCCGGCCCAGTTGCACAAGGCAGTTGGCCAGATTGAACCACGTGGCGCGGAAATTCTTCTGGAACTTCAGCACCTTTCGGTACTCGGCGATGGCTTGCTCGTAGTTGCCTTGCTCTTCAAGCACGTAACCGCGCATGGTCAGCGCAATGTGGTTTTTCTCCGTCAGCGCGAGCGTGCGGTCAAAGAGTTTCATCGTGTCGTGCCAATAGGAGGTCTGCACCCATGCGCGATGCGCCAGAAGCGCGAGCACGGCTGCGGCGATCGTGCTCACGGCGGCGCGCGTTCCCGTTCGCTGATCGCTCACCGGCGCGGGAATCGCCCATGCGATCATGATGAAAAGACCGATCATCGGCACATAGGTGTACCGGTCCGCCATTGACTGCAATCCCACCTGAAACAGGCCGATCACCGGCACCAGCGTGCCAAGGAACCACAACCATCCCATCAACAGGTGCGGCCGCTTGCGGCGAAGCACCCACACCAGCACGCTGATGACAATCAACACCAGCGCGGAAAGAAACACCATCGGCGCGGGCCAACTGTCCGGCAGCGGATACATCACCGCCAGTTCCACTGGCCAGAACATCTTCGCGATGTACTGCACGTACGCGACGGCCACGTTCGCGAGACGCTGGCCCATCGGGTATGCCTCCAGCGGATACACCGACCCCCCGGTCTTCTGCGCAATTACGGTGATCACGCTGGAGCCAATCGACATTGCAAGCAGCGGCAGTTTCTCCGTGAGCAGCTTGAACACCGAGGCACGCTGCAATCTCCCCAGCGGCCAGTAATCCAAAAGCAGCAGAACACATGGCAAGGTCACCAGCATGGGCTTGCTCATCAGGCTCAGACCAAACAAGACCACGATCAGGAGGTATCTCGCCAGCGATGGCCTTTGCACGTAACCCACATAGCCCATGATCGCCAGCAGACCGAACATCGTGCTGAGCACGTCCTTGCGCTCAGCGATCCAGGCCACCGATTCCACGTGCAATGGATGCACCGCAAACAGGCCCGCCACCAGCGCGCTGCGCCAGGGAGCCTTGGTCAACGCCTGCAGAACTCCAAACACCAGCAGCGTGTTGAGCAGGTGAATCAACACGTTCACCAGGTGATGGCCACCGGCCCACTGCCTTCCATCGCCCTGGACAAACAGGCTGCAGTCCACCATGTGAGACAGCCAGGTGATTGGGTGCCAGTTGGAGGCGAACAGCGCGGTGAACGCCCACTTGATGCCGTCCACTGTCACGCCGCCGAGGACGATGGGATTGTCCCAGACGTACGGCTTGTCGTCGTAATGGATGAATTCGTGCGAGCGGGTCTGCCAATACGGCGCGACGGCCGCGATCGCCAGCAGCGCGAGGTTCAGGATCCTCCGGCGGCGCGCTGCCACCTCAGGCATGGAGAAGCTGCTGCTGGAGGGAACTCACGAAATACATGAGCCCATCATACTTGCGTGAGCAGGCGGAGGCGACTGAAGGGACTGGCTAGCGCACGGGTTTGCGTTCCACCGCGGCCAGTGCGGCCATCACGTCAGCGCAGATGGGGAACACTCGGTCCAGTTGCGTCATGCGGAAGAGGTACTGCACGCTGTTGGCGGTGTTGGCCAGCGCGATGCGCCCGCCTGTGCGCGCCATCTTGTTGAGCGCTTCAACCAGACAGCCCAGGCACGCGGAGTCCATGAACTGCACGTTCTGAATGTCCAGCACAAAGTGCGTCGCGCCGGTCTGCTCAAGTTCATCGAGCAGTTCGGTGAGCATGACGACACCCTGTTCCTGGGTCAGTTCGGTGACGGTCAGCGTCGCGACCGCGGAATCGCCAATGCGCTGCACCTGCGCAATGCGGTTGCGAGTCACCGCCGCGCCGTTGCACGATTCAGCGCGCAGGTCGGCGACGAGGCTAGCGGTTGCCCCGCCAGTCATCGCATCGGTGACGGCGTCGGTTCGGCGCGAAAAGGGATTCCACATGATCGGGTGCTCCGGGTCCATCCACCGCGCAAGCCATCAGAGCCGCGGCAACGACCTTGACATGCCCGCGGCGTCATTGTTCATCATCGTCGCAAATCGAGTGGCGATTGCGCTTCAGACCCCGATTTCGCGTGAAGCAGGTGAGTGTGCATCAACAGGGCAGACCTTGACGGTCGGCACGTTTGTGCGGCGCGCGCGACCACGCCCAATGGCAGCCATCGTCCTGGCCGCCTGCGCCCGCTCTCAACTGGCGCGCGACCGGTACGTCATTTGTTCAAAGGAATTCAGCGCCGGATTTTCCAGCCGCTTGGGGCGCGCCTTGAGACGTTGAGCGGGGTGTTCCGTCGCGCTGACTGATGTGCTGGGCACAGTAGGCGCAGGCACAAACGGCGAGGCGATGCGTGGAACGACTGTCTGGGGGCGCGGCGGCTCGGCGGGCTGATTGGTCCGATTGCGGCGTGCGTTCTCGATCGAGCGTTCCATCGCCTGCAGAATCGGCCTCATGCGCTCGGAACAATTTCTCTTGGGATCCATGTCCATGCACTCCTTGTCCGGTGTCCATTCATCGGACTTTTGCGAGCGCAAGTTGCGTCTGGAATGTCATTTTCTGGGACCGGTTCACGCGGGGGGCTGGGGCGGGTGAAATTACCAGCCTTGCCACGCCCTTCATGGACGCCGCAAACACGAGAAACTATGCCGCTTGCGACAGTTTTGCGAGTTATACTGGAGTGCTTGGATGCACAGGCCTTGTGCGGGGACGAATCGAGAAGGACCATTGGGAATGACCGCCGCGATCTGCCCCACACGTTTCAGGACCACCGCACTTTCGACCTTGGCGACGTTCGCGCTGCTGCTGCATCAAACAGCCGACGCCCGGGCCGACACAATGACCTTCGGCTGCGCCAAGGACAACACCTTAATCGAAAGCGCTGCCGGTGAATGGAGCAACGGCGCCAGCGATGGCGTCTTTTCGGGCCGGCTGGGCACCGCGGGCGGCGGACTCAAACTGCGCGGCCTCATGGCGTTCAACCTCGCCGCCATCCCGCCAGGGTCCACAATCAACAGCGTCAGTCTTCGACTGGTTCTGGTGCAAGGCCATGGCGGCACCCAGACTGTTTCGCTGCATCACGTGCTTGCGGATTGGGGCGAAGGCACTTCGTACAACTTTGCAGGATACGGCGCACCGTCAAAACCCAACGACGCAACCTGGCTTCACCGCTTCTACCCCAACGTGTTCTGGACCACGCCAGGAGGACAATTCGTCGCGACCGCCAGCGCAAGCGCATCGGTGGGCAACACCGGCTCAACCACATGGTCTGGGACGGGACTGGTTGCCGACGTTCAGGGGTGGGTCGCTAACCCATCGACCAATTTCGGCTGGCTGATCAAGGCGAATGAAGTGGCCCAGGCGACTGCCAAGAAATTCACCAGCAAGGACTGGGTGAACAATCCTGACGTGCCGCTGCTGACGATCACGTTTACTCCTCCACCTCCGCCGGTGTGCAATGAGGATGTGAATCACGACGGCTCGATCAACGTGACTGATATGCTGGAAGTGATCAACTCCTGGGGCGCGTGCAGCCCACCGCCGCAGGCATGCCCGACTGATATTGCACCCGCGCTGCAAGGCAACGGCGCTGTGGATGTCAATGATTTGCTGGCGATCATCAACGCATGGGGTCCGTGCCTGTAACGGTCACTCGGCCGAATCGGCTGCACGATTTGCCGCAGCCGATACCGCGTCATACACGCTGGCGAGCAGCCCCACCAGCGGGAACTTGCCGTTCATCGGCGGCGGCCCCAGCCTTCGCAGCAGCGCGTGCTGCACGTGATGGGGCGATGAAGAGAAACTGAACTGTTCCCACTCGCCGCTGCGCCCGCCCGCCCGCCAGAAGTCGTCCAGGCATTGCTCAAGGGGCACAGTCTCGATGCCCGCCTGCGGAATCTGCGCCGTCGCGTGCGCAACTGCCTCGCCGCGCATCTGGATTTCACGCACACGACGCAACCGCTCGAGCACCTGCTCGGCAGGCATGCCCAACATCGCAAAAACCACCAGCGGCTGGTGAGCGATCTGCTCGGCGGCGATATGCGCCAGCGCCACGATGTGCTTGCAAACGTGCGCTGATCCCTGGCTCGCTGCGCAACCGCACTTGAACTTCAAACTCTCTGCATCGGGCGGCAGCGGCGACAGGTGGCGCGCGGCGAGCAGCTCATCCGT
>CAMPIL010000278.1 GCA_946886375.1 uncultured Phycisphaerales bacterium | reverse complement strand
CCGGATCGCGATAAAGCCCACGGCGTGCACGCCGTGGGCTTTATCGCGATCCGGTCCGGATCAAAGTGGAGCAGATGAGGATCGAACTCACAACCTCCTGAATGCGATTCAGGCGCTCTCCCAATTGAGCTACTGCCCCGAACTCGCGGCAATCATACCCGGCCAACACTTGGAAAGCCAAACCGGGGAAAGTGAGAAAGCCGACCCTCCAAAACGGTGCAGGCCGTGCTATCCGTCATTGAACCTGCTGGTCACGAGAGTTCCGTGTTGGGCGGTTTAGCGCTCCCGTTTGAAATCGTCCGGCTTCCTTGGATTGTTCATCTCGCTTACGCTGCTGCCATGTCGCACGTTGCGTGGCTGGTAATTTATTGCGGGCTGATCCTGCTGGCGTCGCTGGCCGGCGGGTGGATTCCCCTTGTGCTGAGGCTCACCCACAAGCGCATGGAGTTGGCGGTGAGTTTCGTTGCAGGCGTGATGTTGGGCGTCGGCCTGCTGCACATGCTGCCGCACGCCATTACCGCGCGCATGGACGCACTGCATGCTGTGTCAGACGATTTTGCGGGACACGAGGCGGTGCACGAATTGCTGGGCCCGCTTCTGCTCTGGGTGCTTGCGGGGTTCCTCGCGATGTTCCTGATCGAACGGTTCTTTCACTTTCACACGCACGAGATGCCGCAGAATAACGATGCGCGCGACCAGGCTGAGGGTCACGACCATGATCACGGTCACAAGCACAAACTCTCCTGGAGCGGTGCGGCGGTGGGATTGTCGCTGCACAGCCTGATCGAAGGACTCGCCCTGGCCTCCAGCGTCGAAGCGCTGCGCGATGGCGAGCCGGTGGGGTTGGCAGGGTTCGCCACGTTCCTGGTGATCTTCCTGCACAAGCCGTTTGATTCGTTGACGCTGGGCACTCTGATGAGCGTCGGCGGGCACAGCCGCGCGGCCCGGCACGCGGTCAACATCGCTTTCAGCCTGCTCATTCCTGTCGGCGCGATGCTTTTCTACATGGGTTTGAAGTCTGCTGGAAGCACGGACCTTGCGGTCAGCGCGGCGTTGGCGTTCTCGGTCGGAACATTCCTTTGCATTTCCATGAGCGACCTGCTGCCGGAACTTCAATTTCACCAGCACGATCGGGTGAAATTGTCGGTGGCGCTGCTGATGGGATTGGCCGTGGCGTGGGGCATCAACGCGCTGGAGGCCCGCATGCACGAGGAAATCGAGGCCGCGGCGGGCGGGCACGCCATTCAGCACCTTGGTCATTGAGGGATCGAGTTTTTTCAGTGCAGCGACGCGGGGCATGCCTCGCCGCTAAACTGTTGCCCTGCCACTTTCGCCCGCTGCGCCAATGACGACCGAAACCAAGCCCAACTACAAAAGCACGCTCAACCTTCCCAAGACCGATTTTGCGATGAAGGCCAACCTCTCGCAGAACGAGCCGGCGTCGCAGAAGCGATGGGAAGAAATGAAGATGTACGACAAGGTGATGCAGGCGCGCGAAAACGCCCGCGAATCCTTCATCTTCCACGACGGCCCGCCGTACGCCAACGGCTCCATCCACGTCGGTCACCTGCTGAACAAAGTGCTCAAGGACATCGTCGTCCGCTCGCACCTGATGGCCGGCATGAAGTGCCCCTTCGTGCCCGGCTGGGATTGCCACGGCCTGCCCATCGAGCACAAGGTGGTCACGGAATTGATGGAGTCGGGCAAGTTCGAGAAGTTGAACACGCTGACTGAAGACCAGCGGCGCATGGCGATCCGCCGCGAGTGCGCCAAGTACGCCGAGAAATACGTCAAGTTGCAGGCCGGCCAGTTGAAGCGACTGCTCACGCTGGCGGATTACGATCATCCCTACCTCACGATGTCGCCTGACTACGAAAAGGGCGTGCTTGAGGCGTTCGCCGGTCTCGTCGAGCAGGGGATTGTCTACCGCGCGCTCAAGCCGGTGCACTGGTCGATCGCCAACCAGACCGCGCTGGCCGAAGCCGAACTGGAGTACGAGGACCGCGAGGACCTCTCCATCTACGTCGACTTCGAAGCCGCGGACCGCGAGGCGGTTGCGCGTGCGTTTGGACTTGATCCGGATGCCGAAGGCCTGGAGCAAACGCCCTCGTTCATGATCTGGACGACCACGCCATGGACGCTCCCGGCGAATCTCGCCGTGGCAGTGCACGAGAAGTTTCGTTATTCCCTGGTGATGGTGGACGGCAACGTGACGGTCATCGCCTCGGACCTGCTGCAGAAGGTCACCAAGGCTGCAAAGGCTGAAGACGTGAAGGTGCTGGCGGAAACCGAAGGCAAGAATCTCGTCGGCCTGCGCTATCGGCATCCGTTTGTTGAGAGCGGGGTTGCTGGAGATGTCTTCCGAATTGTCGCCGCCGACTACGTCACGCTGGAAGACGGCACGGGGCTGGTCCACACTGCGCCGGGCCACGGGTCGGAGGACTTTCACACCGGCACGCGCGAGGGGCTCCCCGTGTATTGCCCGGTGCGCGCCGATGGCACATTCGATGAGACCGTGCCTCAGTGGCTTCGCGGCCTGAGCGTGTGGGACGCCAACGAGAAAATCGCCAATCACCTGCGCGAGTCAGGTCATTTGTTCTTCGCGCACAAGTTCACCCACAGTTACCCGCACGATTGGCGCAGCAAGACGCCGGTGATCTTCCGCGCGACGGAGCAGTGGTTCATCGGGGTTGACCTACCCCTTCGCAATGGCGCAGGTAATCGATCTCTTCGAGAAATGGCGCGAACTGCTGTTGGTCTTATGGGCACACACGGGTTGGCAGAGACTCGAACTCAACGTCGGATCATGCGAGAGGTAGGAGAACTCGAAGTCGAAATCAGGGCGGAAGAGAGCACTGAAAAAATGGGAGTGGCGCTTCAAGGCGCGGAACTCGAAGCTCTTTTTGAGAAGTTTTCTGCTGGGCACCCGTTGTTTTACCTAATTGATTCAATCAAGTTCTACCCTCGGTGGGGTAGAGATCGGTTGCGCGGCATGCTGGAGTCGCGCCCGGATTGGTGCATCAGCCGGCAGCGCGCCTGGGGCCTGCCCATCCCGGCTTTCTTCGGCGATGAAGAGGGGCAGGTGTTGCTCACGCCCGCCTCGGTAAAGGCTGTCGCAAGACTCTTCGGCGAAAAGGGTTCAGATGTATGGTTCCAGTCCGGGCCTGATGAACTTCTCAAATACTACGATGCAAACGCAGACCCAAATGCACCGGAATGGATACGAACGAACGGGCAGGCGGGCCTGCAGGCCCGCCTGACGAATCTGAAGAAGTCCAACGACATCCTTGATGTCTGGTTCGAATCGGGCACCTCGTGGAACGCTGTGCTGCGCCAACGCGAACTGGGCTATCCCGCAGACTTGTACCTTGAAGGTTCCGATCAGCACCGCGGCTGGTTTCAGTCTTCGCTCTTGCCCGCGCTGGGCGTCACCGGCCAGCCGCCGTTCAAGGCCCTGCTCACGCACGGCTTCATCGTTGATAAAGACGGCCGCAAGATGTCCAAGAGCCTGGGCAACACGCTGGAAGTTGAAGACCTGCTCAAGAGTTTCGGCGCCGATGTCTGCCGCTGGTGGGTCAGTTCGCTGGCGTTTGAAAACGACATCAAGATGGATATCGAGTTCTTCAACGTCGCCGGCGAGAGTTATCGCAAGGTGCGCAACACGCTGCGATTTCTGCTCAGCAATCTTTACGATTTCCAATGCAAGCCCGGTGTGGCGGGGCCGCATGGGCCTTGTGGTGATTGCGTGGATTTCAGCCAGATTTCGCCGACCTCGATCGACGCCTTCATCCTGCACGAAGCCGGCCAAATGCAGAAGCAGGTGCGTGAAGCGTTTGCGACGTACGAGTTCCGCCGGGCGCATCAACTGTTATACGACTTCTGCAACGACACGCTCTCGGCGTTCTACTGCGCTGCGGTGAAGGACCGGTTGTACTGCGACAAGCCCGATTCCAAGCGTCGCCGGACGACGCAGACGGTGATGTGGGTTTTGACGGAGATGTTGTGCCGATTGCTTTCGCCGATCATGCCGCATACTGCGGATGAAGCGTATCGCGCGCTGTGGCGAGATCCGAACAAATCCGTCCAACTCGAAACGCTCTTTGATTTGGATTTTCCGGCGGATCCCGATTGGCCGCACGTGCTGCAGGCGCGCGAAGCGGCGCAGAAAGCGCTGGAAGACGCCAAGGCGCGCGGCATCGAGAACCCGCTGGAGGCGGAGGTCGTGCTGCCTGACTCAGCCGGCGTGCTCGCCAAGTTCAAGGCCGACCTGCCTGACATGCTTGGCGTGTCGCGCGTGAAACTTGCTCCAAGCGGCGAGATCATCATCAGTGATCTTCGCAACGAGCCGCGCTGCGAGCGCAGTTGGAAGCGCGATGGAACCGTCAAAATGCGATCCGATGGCGGGATGCTCACCGACCGAGATGCGGAAGCGGTGGGGGTGAAGTGAACAGTGCGAAAACCCACGGCGTGCACGCCGTGGGCTTTCCGGAGAAATACACAATGACTGAAACCCCAACGACAACTCCATCCACCACGTCCGCGACCACCCCAACCCAACCCGTGTCCAAGCCGCAGATTCCCTTTGATGATTTCATCAAACTCGATCTGCGGGTCGCAACGGTGAAATCCGCCGAGCCCCACCCCAACGCCGACCGCCTGCTGAAGGTGCAACTGGATGACGGCACGCCCAACGGCCGGCAGGTCTGTGCGGGCATTCGGGCGTGGTACGACCCGGCGTCGATCGTGGGCAAGCAGGTCATCATCGTGGCCAACCTGGAGCCGCGCAAAATCCGCGGGGAAATCAGCCAAGGCATGATCCTCGCCGTCCTGGATACGAATGTACTCGCGTCCGGATTCG
>CAMPIL010000277.1 GCA_946886375.1 uncultured Phycisphaerales bacterium | reverse complement strand
CGAAGTCCGGCAAGGTTCGGCGGCGCCTGGGGCTTGAATCCTCATCCGACGGCGTTCGCGTGCTGCTCCTGTGGCACGAGGGCCAGGATGTCACCACCACCGTTCCGGTGCGAATGGGCGCAAATTCGCTGGTCTATCGCCTGGAGAGGCACTTCCAGCGCGCCGATCTGCCGTTGAGCCTCATGCAGGGGATCATTCTGGTCTCGGGCGTCGTGCTGATCACCTTCGCGTTCGTGCTCGTGCTCACCCAGAACGTCATCATCGCAGGCGCGATTTCGCTGGGAATCGTGGCGGCTCTGAACATTTACGTGGGTGGCCGGATCAATCGCCGCACCGCGCTGTTCGAGGCGCAGTTGATGGATGCGCTGGAGCTGGCGGCACGCTCGCTTCGCGCAGGCCACCCGCTGTTGGGCGCGTTCCAGTTGCTGTCAGAGGAAATGTCGCCGCCCGTCAGCACCGTGTTTGCGGAAATCTGTCAGCGGCACGGCATGGGCGCCGATCTTGAACAGGTGCTGCGCGAAACCGGCCAGGAGTCCTCGAGCACCGACATGTCGCTGTTTGCCACGTCGGTCGCCATTCAGATTCGCACCGGCGGCAACCTGGCGGACTTGATGGAGCGATTGGCATTGGTGATTCGCGACCGCATGCGCGTTCACCGCCGGGCTCGGGTGCTGAGCGCGCAGACGCAGTTGAGCAAGCGCGTGCTGATCGCGCTGCCCATCGTGCTTTTCGTGGTCCTCAACGTGGTGAATCCCAACTACATGGTGCCGTTCTACACGGAGTTGCCGGCACAGTTGATGCTGGGGGCCGGAGTGCTGCTGTTGTTCGCCGGCGCGATCATCATGCACAAAATGTCGAAACTTCGGTATTGAGTCCCTCTTGCCTTCGCGTGTGAAGTTATGAATCCTCTGATTCTTCCAATTCTTGTGTTCATCGCCGTCATCGGAATCGGCGGCGCGGTCGTTGCCGTTGTCGCGGGTCGGCGTAAATCGATTGAGCCGCGCCTGCGGGCGGTGAAAGGCGAATTGCCCCTGGCTGGCGACGCTGGGTTCACGCGCCTGGTCGCCCGCGTCGGCGAAGCCACCACTTCCAAGCAACCGGCCTCCGGCGGATTGAAGGAGTATCTCGCCTCGGCGGGCTATTACGGCAATTCCGCTGTGGCCACATACATGGGCTGGAAAGTCATTCTGTTCGTGGTCGGATTGAGCGGCGGCATTCTGGCGGCGTCGGCGGTGGAGTTGTCGCTGGCGATGGAAATTTACGTAGTGGCCGCCATCGCCGTTGTGTTTTTCTTCCTGCCGAATCTCGTTGTCAGGCTCAAGCGAAACGCCCGCCGCAGCCAGGTGCGCCAGCACCTGCCCGACGTGGTCGATCTGCTGGAAATCTGCGTCTCCGCAGGCATGGGTCTGGACATGGCGTGGAACTCCGTGGCCGATGAAATTCGCACGGTTTCAGCCGTGATGGCCGACGAGATGGCGCTGACCATGTTGGAAACACAGCTGGGCGCGCCGCGCACCGTTGCCATGCGCCACATGGCTGAGCGCACCGGCACCCAGGAACTCGCATCGCTGGTCGCGCTGCTGGTGCAGTCGGACCGCTTCGGCACAAGCATTGCCGAGGCCTTGCGCACGTTCGCCAATTCAATGCGTGAAACGCGCAGCCAGAGGGCTGAGGAAGCCGCCGAAAAGGCCGCCGTCAAACTCTTGTTCCCGCTGGTGCTGTGCATCTTCCCCGTCATGTTGATCGTCACGGTCGGACCGGCGGCGTTGGTCGTGGCCCGGCTCATCAATTCTTCGTAATGCGTTGTGCATGAAGGAGTAGCTCGATGCGATGGATATTGTCCCTGTCTGCCTGTGTGATCATGGCCGCGGCGAGCGGCTGTCAGACGTCCGATCCGGACCTCAAGCCTCGCGGCACGCTGAACGCCTCGCATCGCGCCGTCAATGAAGCGCTGGTCGAATCCGCGCGTCTGCAGTCCACCGACGCCGCGATCATCAGGCAACACACGCTGTACCCGTACCACTTCGTGCAGTATGGTTCGGACCTCAACGACCTGGGCAAGCGTGATGTACACATCCTTGCACGCCACTATCAGAACAATCCCGGCCCGCTCAACGTGAACCAGGGCGATGCTCCGGCTTCGCTCTACCAGGCGCGCGTGCAGACGGTCAAGGACGCCATGGTCATGAACGGCGTCGCCGCCAATCGCCTGACCATCGCCGACGAGATGCCCGGCGGCGAGGGCTTGCCTTCTGACTGGGTCGTCATCGTGCTCGATCGGATGAAGGCCGGCGAACTGAGCGGGGCCTCGGCGCCGCGCGCCGCGTACATTTCGCCCGAGAGCCCGGCATCAACCGCCGGCTCAGGCTCGACCATGAACAGCGATTCATCGCAAAAACCGTGAACTGTGTTTGACTCAAGGGAACCACTCCATGAAACGCCTTGCCCTGATCGCCGCCGTCTTTATCGTCGCGCTGACCGCCGGTTGCGACACCGCGCCCAAGTCGCGCGTCTCTTACACCAACTCGTCGCCCGATGACGACGCTTTTGCACGCGGCGCCAATCGTCCGCCGACCGCCGAAACGCTCTATCGGATGTCAAGGCTGCTGGAAGCCCAAGGCAAGGACGATCAGGCTTACGCCGCGCTGCTGAACACGATCGACCGTTATCCGGATTACGTGCCGGCGTACGTCGGCCTCGCGTCGCTGCAGGTTCGGCAGCGCAAAGTCGGCCCGGCGACGACCACGCTTGAACAGGCCCTGGCCATCGCTCCGAATGACCCGGTCGTGCTCAATGACATGGGCATGGTGTGGATGCTCCGCGGCGACAACGAAAAAGCCCTGGGCTACTTCACGCAGGCTGCGCAGCAGATGCCGGATGATTCGCGCTATCACGCCAACATGGCGCTCGCCACTGGCATGATGGGGAACTACGACGAAGCGTACGACATGTACCTCAAGACGATGCGCACGGCCCGGGCGCACTACAACCTGTCGATCATCGCCGAGGCACGCAACGACATGGAGCGAGCCAACGAGGAATTCGCCAAGGCCAGGGCGCTGGATTCCACGATCGAGCGCAAGCCGCGCAGCGAATGATGCGCGCGTTCGAAGCGTTGGGTGAAATGAATCTTCGCCATGCCCGCCGAAAATCTTGGCGGGCTTTTTGTTTGCCGGACAGATAGTTCAGTCGTGCGTTCGCGCGGCTGAGTCAGTCAGGAGTGATGCGCAACCGCTTCGCAGCGGTAATCAGGTTTGCACTCGGCACGCCGGCCGGGGAGGCGTAGCCTCCCGGCTGTCAATGTCGACGTTGTGTTTCATCGCATAAAGACAGAAACGCATTACAACGCCACCATCATGCCTCCTGCACATCCGCCACCAATCGCATCGTCGGCGGCGGGCCATCGCCTTCGCGCAGCGTCAGTTGCCAGTATCCCACATCGTGCCAGCGGCCGAACTTCCAGCCGATCTTGGAATAGGTGCCCACGCGCTTGAAGCCGCATGACTCGTGCAGGCTCTGGCTCGCGGGATTGGGCACGGTGATTCCCGCGATCAGCGTAACAAAACCCTGCTCTCTGAGCATGGGAATGAGCCGGCCGTACAGCGCGGCGCCGACGCCCCTGCGGTGATGATCAGGATGCACGTACACAGAGACATCCGCGCTCCACGCATAGGCACAACGTGATTTGTGCGGCGAAGCCTTGGCAAAACCCGTCATGCCGCCGTTCGCGTCGACTGCAACCAGCCACGGATATTTCTCGCGCGTCTCAGCGAACGATCGCTGCCACGTGTCCAGTGTCTCAGGTTCAACGGCGAAGTTCGCGGGCGTGTGAATCGCAGCCCAATTGCTGATCGCAAGGATTGCAGGAACATCGGCGGACTCGGCAAGTCGGATGTGCATGAGCGCGGCGGGTTGAATCAATGTGCGAACGTGTGATGCCACGGTTTCCCAGCGAACCGGGGCGGTCAAAATGCGGTATTCTGCATACATGGTAACGCCGCACGCGATGCACAAGGCGAAATTGATCGATGGCAAGGCGCTCGCTGCGCAGGTGAAACAGGATATCAAGCGTCGCGTGGGCAAACTGCGTGCGGCGGGCCGGCCGGTGCGCCTGGACGCGATCCTTGCGCCGCCGACCGATGGCGACAGCGGGGCGTCCATTTACGCCCGCAACCAGGCCGCCACCTGCGAAGAACTGGGGATCGAATACCACCTTCAGGAATTGCCGGCGGGCGCGAAGTTCGCCGACATCGCCGGCCGCGTGCTGCTGATGAACGAGGACGACAGCGTTCGCGCCGTGATGGTGCACCTGCCGCTGCCACAGGGTGTGGACACCGAGCGCATTCAATCGCTCATCGCAATTGACAAGGACGTGGAGGGCGTGAACCCGGCGAACATCGGCAACATCGTGTACGGCCGGCGCAGTCTCGTGCCCTGCACAGCGCTCGCGGTGATGGAGATGATCGAATCCACGGGCGCGAAACTTCCCGGCGCGGTGGGTGTGGTGGTGGGGGCGAGCAACATCGTGGGCAAGCCTGTGGTCGTGCTGCTCATGCGCGCCGAGATGACGGTCGTTTCAACCAACATTCACACGCGCGACCTGGCTGGCCTCACGCGCACCGCGGATGTGCTGGTCACCGCTGCGGGCAAGCCGGGGCTTATCACGCGGCAGATGATCAAGCCTGGCGCGGTGGTGGTGGATGTGGGAATCAACCGTGTAAAGGGGGCGGATGGCAAGACGCGAACCGTGGGAGACGTGGCGTTTGAAGAGGCGGCGGAAGTGGCGGGCTGGATTTCGCCTGTGCCGGGCGGAGTGGGGCCGATGACCGTCGCAATGCTGCTTCGCAACACGGTGGACGCGGC
>CAMPIL010000276.1 GCA_946886375.1 uncultured Phycisphaerales bacterium | reverse complement strand
ACAGAATACGCTCCGCAAGCGTAGCAGTGCGTCGGATTCGCAATTTGGCCCGGTCTGATAATGCCGTGATTCGCACCAAGTGGACGCACGCGGCAAGGGTCTGCTGTATCTTGGCCACGCCCCAGCCGATGGGATCATTCGGCCGACCGGCCGCACGTTGGAGCACTGCATGGCGAACATTGGAAAACGAGCGCTCATCACCGGAATCACTGGGCAGGACGGCAGTTATCTGGCCGAATTCCTGCTGTCCAAGGGTTATGAGGTCCACGGCATCATCCGCCGCTCGGCCAGTTTCAACACCGAGCGATTGGACATCATCTACCAGGACCCCCACGAGGCAGGCGCCCGGATGTTCCTGCACTATGGCGACCTGACCGACGCCAACTCGCTGTCCAACATCATCCGCAAGGTGAAGCCGACCGAGGTGTACAACCTTGGCGCGCAAAGCCACGTGCGCGTGAGTTTCGACAATCCGATCTACACCACCGAGGCTGACGCCACCGGCGCGATCAAACTGCTCGAAGCCGTGCGCGATTACCAGGAGCAAAGCGGCTATCAGATCCGCTATTACCAGGCCAGTTCATCGGAGATGTTCGGCAAGGTGCAGGAGGTTCCGCAGAAGGAAACCACGCCGTTCTATCCGCGCTCGCCGTATGGCTGCGCCAAGGTCTTCGCGCACTGGGCGACGATCAACTACCGCGAAGCCTACGGCTTGCACGCCAGTTGCGGCATTCTGTTCAATCACGAATCGCCCCGCCGCGGCGAGACGTTCGTCACGCGCAAGATCACCCGCGCCGTCGGCCGCATCAAACTCGGGATGCAGAAAAAACTGTACCTGGGCAATTTGGATGCTCAGCGCGACTGGGGCTTCGCAGGCGATTTCGTCAAGGCGATGTGGTTGATGCTCCAGCAGGATCAGCCCGACGACTACGTCATCGCAACTGGCAAAATGATTTCCGTGCGCGAATTCTGCGAACTCGCCTTTGGCTGCGTGGGGCTGGACGCGGAGGATTACATCTGCATCGATCCTCGCTATTTCCGCCCGACAGAAGTTGAACAACTTCTGGGCGACGCGAGCAAGGCGAGGAAGAAACTCGGCTGGCAGCCGACGACAAGCGTCGAGGAACTGGCGCGGATGATGGTCGAGTGCGATATGGAACTGGCCCAGCGCGAAAAGACCCTGCGCGATGCCGGTCACGATCTGCCCGCGATTGTGGGACACGATCAATAGAGCCGCTTCAATTGCAGGAGCGACTGGTCATGCTCGCCCTGGAAAGTACGGGAACGACGCGGCGGCTCCATGCGCATTGAAACCGCGCAAGTTGTGAATTGCCGGAGTGTCGCGTGGACTTGGAAGAGTCGCGTGCCGACCGGGGCCTGACGGAGGCTCAGCCGCGCACGCTCACTGTGCCGCCGATGATCGCGCTGAGCGACCCGTGGGCGGGCGGCAGCGTGGGGGCGACATTTGCAGGCACGTCGGTGGCGTTCGCCGCAGCCTTGTTCTCTGCTGCCAGTTGCTCCAGCAGCATGGACCACGTCTCGCGCTCGAATTGCAGCAGTTTCAGCGCCTCGTCAACGATCGACGGATCGCGCTGCGTGCTGGCGCTAACCAACCTCATGTAGATGAAGGTGTAGAGCGATGAAAGCCGCTGGCACAATTCCGGGTCGTGCTCCGGCCGCAGGCCGTTGATGAGTTCGAGCACGATCTGCTGGCAGCGCGAGATGCCGTTGAACGCGGCTTCCTGATCGTCGCGCTGCAAGCCATCGCGGCCCTGCTGGGCGAAGCGGATGGCGCCGTCAAAAAGCATCAACCGCAATTCCGCCGGGTTGGCGGTCATGACCTTGGTCTGCAGATACGCGGTTGAACCGGGAGCCTTCATGGTGATACTACATCGGCTGAGACGAAGCGCGAGTTTGGTCCGATTCAGTGTCTTCTTGAGGTTCAGCCGAGAATTGACGCCTGGCTCAGCAGCACGTTGTTGGCCAAGGATGACAGCGCATTGCCTTGGCCCTGCATCTTCGCCAGCGCCGATTCCATGGCGGCGAACTGTGCCTGCAGCCGTTGACGCTTGGCTCCCAGTCGCAGGTCGAAGTCGCTGATGCGCTTGGTGATGAGTTCGATCTGCTCCTTGAAACTGCGGTCGGCCCGCGTGACCATGCCGTCGATCGAGTTGGTCAATCCCTCGAGCAGGTTGTCGAACAGGTCGCCGAAGCCGCGCACGGTGACCGTGGGTTCGGTTTGCGGAATGGTGACGCCCGGAGCGATTTCCTCGGTGCCCGCTGCGGTGGCTTGATAGGACGCAAACAGGTTCTCCACCGCTTCGGGATCGTTTTCGTAGGCCGCGTCGAACTTCGCCTGATCAAGTCCAATCTGACCGTCGCGGCCGATGGTGATTCCGACCTGCCGCAGGAACTGGTACTGGGTCGTGACGCCTTGAGCCTTGGCCTGCACCTGGCGGTACAGCGCTTCGCGCACGTTGGCGACGGTCGAGTTGCCCAGCAGCGCGCCGCGCTCCTGCGTGTCCACATTGTAGAAGTCGTATTGATTGATCCGGCCGATGACGTCGTTGAACGTCGTCACCAGTTGCTTGACGGACTCGTTGATCCTTGCCGTATCGCGCGACACCGTCAGTGAGATCGGCGATTCGCTTGCGGAAACCAGGTTGATCGTCACGCCCTCCAGCACGCCCTTCACCGTGTTGGTGGAACTGGTGACGAGGAATCCGTCCTCGGCAGTGCTGGCGCCGAAAAACACCTTGGCATCCTGGCCCTTGGTCAGCGTGCTCAGGCCAAGGTCAACCTCGCCGCTGTCGATCATCAACTCGCCAAGCCGGCCGCTGAGGCGCGAGGTGAAGTTCAGGCGGTACGGCGTCGCGCCACCGCCAGCATTGATGATCGACGCGTTCACGGGAATACCCGCGTCGTTGATCTTCTTCACAACTTTTTCCAGCGAATCCGATTCGGCCAGCGTCACGGTGCGCTCATAGGAGCCGTTGATGCTGGCGTTTTCGATGGTGCTGGACGTGCCCACAATATTCAGGTCGCGCGCGGCGCTTCCGCTGACGGATTCAATCTTGATGTTCGTCACCGCCGATTCGCCAACCGCCAAATCTGCCTCGATGAGCAAGCCGTCGCCGGTGTCGTTCACGCGAGCGCGAATGGCGAGGCCGCGCGAGTTGATCTCCTCAATCACATCCTGAAGCGTGATCGAATCGGTGTCGATGCTCACGTCGGCGGTTTCACCCAATCCGTCGGTAATGCGGATTTTGCCGGTGCCTACGCCGCGGCCGTAATTCAGATCGCTCAAACGCGACGATTCCGAGACATATCGCAGTTGCAGATTTGAGCCGCGCTTGGCGCTCGCCGCGACATCAGCAGCAATGCCCAAGGCATCGGCGGCGTCGCCTGCGATGGTGAGATTTCCCGCCCCGCCGGAGGCGTCCGTCGCCTGCAGGCCGTTGCCCGCCGCGTTCAATCCAATGGTCACGTCAACGTTCGCTGCAGCCGCCTGATCGTTGATCGCCTGAATGACATCGTCCAGCGAATCATAAGTATCCAGATTGTTCACGGTCACCGATGCGCCGCTGCGGTCGGTGATCGTGATCGACGATGCGCCGTTCAGTCCCGACCCGCCGTTGATGTTGCGCGTCAGCACCGACCCAAGCCCTGCGACCAGGCGCGAGCCGTCGATGCTCGAGGACGCAACGCCTGTCCCCGAGGTCTCGATGCCCAACGATGACGCCGCGTAAGGATTGGATGCGGTGCGGCGGACAATGAGATTGCCCACCCCGCCGGTGGTGTCGGTCAACTGCAGGCTCACGCCGTCGGCTGCGATGGAGGCGACGATCTTGCCCCCGTTGCCCGTGGCGTTGTTGATCCGATCCAGCACATTCTGAATGGTGGTGGCAGGCGGATCGGTGATGGTGTTGGGAATGATCTCGCCGTCGAACGTGGCGGCGCTGACGCCTGCGACGTTCAGGATGCCCAGTTCGGTTGCGGTGTCGTCGCCGTTGGTTCCCCCGCCAAGGACTTTGAGGTTGCCCGAGCCTGCGGTGTTGTCGGTGACAACGAGGCGTTTGCCGTCGCTGTGAACCGACAGGCTCACTTTGCCCGAGGTTTCGATCGCGACGCGGTTGATCAATCCCCCCACGGTCGTGACGCCTGTCAGGTTGATCTCGTGCGTTGTTCCCTCGCGATCGACAATCTTGAAGTCGGCGTTGTCTTCATCGCTGCTGATGGTGATGCCTTGTCCATTGTTGAGATCAGCCAGGAGCGTCGTGTTGCTGATGGGAAGGTTGATGCGGCCGAGGTCGATGGACAGCGCGGTGCCATCGCGCGCGGTGATGGTGAAATCGACGACGTTGTTTTTGGTGAGCACGCCGGTGCCATCGTTGAGCGATGCCAGCGCGGTGGTGCCGCCCAGCGTGTTGATGTTGGTTCCGGTGAGCGTGTTGCCGACGGCGCTTCCCGCGATGCCCAAATCGGTGGCGGTGGTGTCGCCGTCGCCGTTGGCGACCGTCAGCGTTCCTGCGCCGCCGGAGGTGTCGGTGAGAACCAGGTGATCGCCCTGCATCGAAGCGGTGACGTGAATGGAGGTGGCGTTGTTAATTCGTTCGAGCGCTTCGTTGAGGGTGGTGACGTCGGTGAGATCGATCGTCGCTTCGGCGCCGCTGCGATCAGTGATCTTGATGCGGCCGCGGTCCACGCCCGCGCCGGCGTTGAGTTGCTCCAGTTCGCGGTCCGTCGCCAGCCCGCCGCGCCCGAACTCGAAACTCAGCGAGGTCAGACCCAGCGGCGTGATGGTTTTATCCGCGAACCCGCGCGTCAGTTTCTGACTGGTGGCGACAAGTTGCTTGACGATGAAC
>CAMPIL010000275.1 GCA_946886375.1 uncultured Phycisphaerales bacterium | reverse complement strand
TTCCAAGACCAACTGCTTCAGGCTCTGGCAAGGTTCGGCCGGCGATTTTGGAGTCCAGCACCCACCCGTTTTTTGCGACGCTGCTCCCTTTTTGCCGCCTTGGAGTTGGCCCTGTTTCCTGTCCCCGGGCGTGCCCGGCGGTGATTTGAGCAACCTGTTTGGCGAGGAATTCGACCGTGCATGTTCTAACCAAGATCTTCATCGTGCTGGTGGCTTTGCTGGCGGTTCTCCTGGTTCCGCTGGTGGTCGTGTACGCGACCAATGAAAACAATTTCAAGGCTCGCTACCAGGAGGCTGAGGTTCAGAAGGCTTCCGCCCAGGAGCAGATGAAGACCGCCGTCGCCCGGTCGGCTGCCGAAGCGACACAGATGCAGACTCAGATTGATGAGTTGCGCAAGGCGAACATCGATCTGCAAAACGCCAAGACTGCCGCGGACGCCACCGCTCGCCAACTGGAATCGCAACTGGCCGCTTCGCAAGCCTCCCAGGCCAAGATCGTCAGCGACATCGCGATGATCAACACCACCGTGCAGGCAGGCCAGCAACTGACCGAAAGTCTGGTCAGCGAATTGCGCACGCTCCGCACCAACGCGGTCGCAATCGAACGGCAGAAGGTTGAACTGGACGAAGCCCTGCGCGACGTGACCAGCCAACTTGAGGTGGCCGAGCAGGCCCGCCGCGCCCTTGCCGAGGAACTCGCCCGGCTGAAAGATGAGCACTCCAAGGCTCTCACGCAATTGGGCCAGGCCATCGCCAAGGGCTTTGGCACCAAGGACGATATCCGCGTGGGCGTGCGGCCTGACCGCACCCTGACCGCCACCGTGGTCCGCGTGGAGCGCAATTCCGGACAGGTTCTGGCCGAAATCGACGCCGGCTCCCGCGATGGCGTGCAGAAGGACTGGGTCATGACCATCGGCAACCGCGGCGATTTCATCGCCAACCTGCGCATCGTCAACGTGGACATCAACCGGGCCACCGGCATCGTCACTCTTGAAAGCAAGGACCGCGGCATGGTTCAGGTGGGCTACACCGCGCATGCACTGGCTGGACAGAACTGATCCGGAGGAACCATGACTCAATTCCAAACCACAACCCCGCGCCGGCACGGCGGCGACATTGATGTGTACACCGGCCTGCTTTGCGCCGCGTTTCTGGTGCTTGCCGCAGGGGTGTTCCTGGTCGCCCGCGCCAACTCCACACATTCCTCCAGCGGTCCAAACTCCAACGATGGCGGGATGTTCACGTTGGTCAGCAAGAAATAATCCCATCCATCAGGCAAATTTGACGGTTGGGGCTCGGCGCGAGGTTCGCAGGCCGGGCCGCGGCTGTTTTTGGGTGCGGCGCTCGGCCGTCGACGTTTGACACACAACTCCGAGTATTCCCGTATCATTCACACTATCGGCAACGGATTGTCGATGTCGCAATAACTGCACGCGTCCGCAGAGGCCTCTGTTTGCCTCGTTTCCCAAGGGAGTAGACCTCGGTGGTTCTCGATAGGCTTCTTGGCTTCTTCAGTGTCGATATGGGAATCGATCTGGGAACCTGCAATACCCTGGTCTGCGTGCGGGGCGAAGGCATCGTCCTGAACGAGCCTTCCGTGGTGGCGGTCAAGCGAGGCACCAACCGCGTGCTCAACAACGGAAACGCCGTGGGTTGGTCCGCCAAGGAGATGCTTGGTAAAACCCCCGGCAGCATTCAAGCGATCCGTCCGCTCAAGGACGGCGTCATCAGTGATTTTGAAATCACTGAGGCGATGCTCAAGCACTTCATCCGCAAGGTGAATGGCAAGAGCCGCATCTTTGGCCCGCGCGTTGTGATCGCGATTCCCTCCGGCATCACCGCCGTCGAGAAGCGTGCCGTCCTGGATTCGGCTGAACGTGCCGGGGCACGCCGCGTGTACCTGGTGGAGGAACCCATGGCGGCGGGCATCGGCGCGGGGCTTCCCATCGTCGAGCCGACCGCATCCATGATCGTGGACATCGGCGGCGGCACGACGGAAGTCGCAATCATGTCTCTCGCCGATATTGCAACCTGCGAATCCGTGAGAGTGGCGGGCGATGACTTCGATGAAGCCATCATCAATCACATGAAGAAGACCTACAACCTGACGGTTGGCGAGCAGACGGCCGAGCGCATCAAGATCGAAATCGGTTCTGCCGCGCCGGTCGGCGAGCCGACGACGATGGATGTTCGCGGCCGCGATAACATTTCCGGCCTGCCGCGCAAGACGGTGGTGACCAGCGAAGAAATCCGCGAAGCGCTGCAGGAGCCGATCTCCGCGATCATTGAAGCCGTCACGCGAACGCTGGAACGTGCCGAGCCGGAACTCTCCGCCGACCTGGTGGACAACGGCATCACGCTCGCCGGCGGAGGCGCGTTGCTGCGCGGTTTGGATGTCGTGCTCTCCAACGCCACGGGATTGGATGTTCGCGTTGCGGATGATCCGCTCACCTGCGTGGCGCGAGGCACAGCGATCTACCTCGAGAACCTCGAGGAATGGAAGTCCACCATGGAATCGGATATGGACGACATCTGATCGCCCGGCACGCTTGAACATGCGGAAATGGCCGCAATGTCCGGCGGGTTGAGGCTTCGGCGTTGGGGCGCTTGAGTTCTGCCATGACGCGATTGCGAATCTCCTCACAATCCCTGTTCTTCATGGCTGTCGTGGCGCTGCTGGCCACGTCGCTGATGCCTGCATCAGCCCTGCGCTGGACGAGAATTCCCGCGGAAATCCTCGAACTCGCTGCGTCGCCGTTCGCCGACCCGCTGAATCGATTGAGCATCTGGCTGCGACCGGCTCCGATGGGGGACCGGCCCGCAGGCATTGACATGGAATATGTCAGCCACCTGGAGCGCGAGATGGTGCGCTATGAGCAACTCTTTGTTGCCGAGCAGGCCAAGGTTGAATCGCTTCAGGAACAACTGGCGCAGTTGCAGGGGTTTCCCGTCCCGCCCGGCAAACCGCCCGTGCACACGATCATCGCGAACGTCGCAGCGCGCTCGCCTTCGTCCATTGTTGGAACTGTCGTGCTGAATCTGGGATCGCGGCACAAGGTCAAGCCAGGCGCGGTGGCGGTGTACGACCACGTGCACCTGATCGGGCGCATCAAGGAAGTGACCGCTGTGCAATGCGTGTTGCTGCCGCTGACGAATCCCGGCAGTGTGCCAATCCAGGCGGCGGTGCTCCCCAAGGACCGGACTGATGCCGCTCTTTCACTCTCGGCAGCGCCCAAAGTGCATCTTGATGAAGCGCGGCGCGACGGCACGCTGGCGGCCACTCCGGAAGATTTCAAGATCATCAATGTCGGCGATGAAGTGGTGCTGATCGATCCGGATTGGCCGGAATCTGCCCAGGGCATGCGCATCGGCGTGGTGGAATCCGTGATTCCTGATGACACTCGCCCGCTGCGCAACAAGGTCGTCGTTCGGCCGCGGTATCAGATTTCACAGATTTCATCGGTGGTGTTGCGCATCGACGCCGATCCGCCGCCCGCCGAAGTCGAGGATGCCCCGCCATGAGGTGGCCGATCTTCGCAATGTTCGCCTTCGTGGCAGTTGTGGCGCAGTTGAGCGTTCGCAATGCGATGACGCTGTATTCGGTATTGGGAATCTCGCCTGACGTGGTGATGCCGCTGGCGGTTTTCATCGCGCTGTTTGCCCAGAGAACCAGTGCCCTGTGGGGATGCATGATTTTGGGGTTGCTCATGGACCTTGCCCCGCGCGAGCACGCCGAGCCGTATCACTTGCTTGGCATTCACGCGCTGGGTTACGCGGCGGCGGGCTACATGGTACTTCAGATGCGCACCATGGTTTTTCGCAGGCGTTCGGTCACGGTGGGGTTCCTGACGTTCCTCGGTTTGCTCGTGGCGAGCCTGGTTGCCGTCATGCTGCTGGCGATCAGAAGTTGGTACCCCGGCGCGGAGGCGTACGGGCCGCTGAGCGATCTTGGGCGGCGATTTCTGATCGCGCTGTATTCCGGCGTCGTCGCCGTTCCTGTTGGATGGCTGCTGGGATTGACCGTGCCGCTGTGGGGTTTTCAGTCCAATGCGCCGCGTCGCGGCGGGTGGTAGGGGCCAGGTTCCTGTTATGCTTTCCGTCATGCACCGCATGATTATTTTTGATGACGGGCTTGGACAATTGGGTCCGATGACCGACCTGCGGGCATCATTTGAAGTGCGCACGGGGATGTTCACGACCGGCCGGCGGATCACATCGCATCGACCACGTTCGCTGGCGGGGTACTGGGTGCAGCAGCGGCTGACCCGCGCTGTCGCCGAGCGCGCCGACGCGCCGGTGAATCACCTTCCGGATGAAGAAGTGTTCTATTGCGTCAACGGCCGCTGGGCTCTTCCCGATGCAACGCTGCGGCTGGAGGTGGGACAGGCGTTGATCGAACAGGCGACGGGAAACGTGATTGCCGCGACGCTTCGCCGGGCCGATGCGGAGTATTTTCTCACTGCCGGCCAGTTGCACGAGCGGGTGGATCCCGTGCGGCTGGACAGGCGCGTGCTGTACAAATACCCGTGGGACGTGCTGCAATCGATGAAAGAAACGATTCCGCACGACATTCTTTCAATGCGGATCAACGACGCGGCGATCCCAAGTGACATCGCCGCGGTGGTGGGGCAGCATCCGATCGAGATTCACGCCAGCGCGAAGATTCTGCCCAACGTCGTGCTGGATGCGCAAGCCGGTCCCATCATGATTCACGAGCGCGCGGTGATTCGGCCGGGCTCGGTGCTGTGCGGCCCATGTTCAATCGGTGCGGATTCCACGGTCATCGACCGCACGCTCATCAAGCCGTACACCGTCATTGGTCCGCATTGCAGGATCGCCGGAGAAGTGGGCGCGACCATTGTGCAGGGCTTTTCGAACAAATCGCATGATGGCCACCTTGGGGATTCCTGGGTGGGCAAGTGGGTCAATC